>JAUWBI010000073.1 GCA_030601745.1 Phycisphaerae bacterium | reverse complement strand
CCTTCGGTTCGCAGCACCATCGGCACCTTCGCCTTGCCGCCGAACATATAGCGGTTATAAGCGCCGACGTGAACGAGTTGGTCCATCGCTATCGTAACAAAATCGACATACATAATCTCGGCCACCGGCCGCATCCCCCGAAGGGCCGCACCGACCGCGGCACCTGCAATGGCCGCCTCGGATATCGCCGTATCAATGACTCTGTCCGTGCCGAATTCCGCCGACAGCCCGCGGGTTGCCTGATACGCTCCGCCGTAGAGCCCGACATCTTCGCCCATTACGATAACGTTTTCATCTCTTCTGAGCTCTTCCGCCTGGGCGGCGGAGACGGCCTGACCAATCGTCATAACATCCATACCGAACTGAGACTTGATTTGTGCCCTCGCTTGCTCGGCGGCCTCTTTCTTCGTCTTGCCGGTTATTGATGCAAGAGCCGCCTCAAAAGCAGCGGTCGCTTCCATTACCTTTGCGCTAACTGCCCTCTCGGACTCAATAAGCGAAGCCTCGTAACTCTCCTCGACATACACATCTTTGGCTAAATCCGCAGGCTTCGGCCAGGCACTGTCCATACCGAACTTCGTGGCTGCTTCGATTGTCGCAAAGGCCTTGGCCTTAATCTCGTCCAATTGCTCCTGTGTGCAGAGTTTTTCGCTGAGTAGCTTTTCGCTCAGGACGATAATGGGGTCACGTTCGTGCCAGGCCTTTTCTTCTGCCTTGGTACGGTAGGCGCGTGGGTCGCTTCGGCTGTGCCCATACCAGCGATAAGTCTTGGCCTCGATAATGGTCATCTGCATATCTTCTCTCGCTCTTTTCACTGCCGAGCGCACCGCAAGAAAGACCGCAACAACGTTCTGGCCGTCCACAATCATAGCCGGCACGTCATAAGCAGCCGCTCTTTGCGCAATGTCCTCGATATTACTTGCCCTCCTTGTGCCTTCAACTTCACTTCCGGAGAACGGCACGCTCATCCCGTAAAGGTTATTTTCTATTATTGCCACTAAAGGCACTTTCAAAGTTGACGCCATATTCATCGATTCGTGAAAACTGCCGCAATTGGTGGAGCCGTCCCCGAAGAATGAAAGTACGACTCTGCCGCTTTTTTTGTATTTTTCAGCTAAAGCCGCACCGACTGCCGGTGCCTGATTGCCGCCGACGATGCCGGTTGAGCCGAGGTTGTTTTGTTTATCCACTTCGGCAATGTGCATTGAGCCGCCTCTACCTTTGCAGTAGCCGGTCTCTTTGCCCATCAGCTCCGCCATCATCTGATTCCAGTGGTTCTGCCGGTCATCTTCGCTGTCGGCGTATTTGTTGCCGATGGCGCCGCAGTGGCCGTGGCCCCGGTGCGTTGAGCCGATTACGTCTCCACGTTCGATTGCAGCGATGGCCCCGACGGCGACCGCCTCCTCACCGGCATAGAGGTGTGAGGCACCTTTGATGATATTCTGGCCCAAAAGCTCAAAAACCTTCTCCTCGAAGAAGCGAATCTCGTAAATCGTCCTGAGCCAGTCAGTTACATCGTCGAGAGTAATAAGCCCATCTTTTATAAGGTCTTTCAACTTCGCAGGCGCCTTCTTTCGAGTGTCCTCAATGCAGAAATCCATACTGTAAATCCTTTCAAAAATAGTAACTCGTGAATCGTACCGCTTGCCACGAGCGACGAGGCAAGAATATAGCACATTTCGTCCGAAGAAAGCAACCGAAAAACTCGATTCTCAATTCGAGTATCGAGAATCGAGCATCGAGATTTTTCCTTGATGTCAAGCCGCTTTTTGTGGTAAAAACTCACGGTGTCCCATAAGCTCAACGGCTAACTTATGGGGCGGTGGACAAAGACAAGTTCGAGGAGTGGGTCAGTGGCAGCTAAAAATTGGGCATTGCCCGTTAAAAACATAATAGCGTTGTTTTTGAGCGTTCTATTGACCGGCGGGATATGTCTTGCTGATGACTGGCCTCAATTTCGAGGCCCCAACCGCGATGGAAAATCAACCGAGACCGGACTTCTGAAAAAATGGCCGGAGGGCGGCCCAGAACTTTTGTGGTCCGTCGAGGGACTGGGAATAGGCTTCTCTTCAGTCGCCGTAGCAAACGGCTGTGTCTATACAACCGGTATGCTCAACGGCGAGGGGTTCCTTTTTGCCTACGACCTTGCTGGCAACCTGAAATGGAAAGTATCCTACGGCCCGGAGTGGCGAAGGTCTAGTAGGGGCACTCGCACCACACCAACGGTTGACCCCGTTAGAAATTCTGCAATGGGCGATATGATGCAAAAGGGGAAAATTTCTAACGGGGTTGACGACGGCAGGGTCTATGTATTCAGCGGCACCGGCATAATGTGCTGCTTCGACGCCAAAACCAGTAAAAAAATCTGGCAGGTGGATACCTTAAAAAAATTCCAGGGAAAAAACATCAGATGGGGTATGAGCAGCTCGCCCCTCATCGATGGCCGAAAAATATACTGCACCCCAGGCGGTAAAAAAGGTACGGTTGTCGCGCTGGACAAAATGACCGGAGAAACCATCTGGGCGACTACCGGCCTTACCGAGTCTTCCGCTTACTGTTCTCCCATTCTTATTGAAAGGGGCGCCAATCGTCTGCTCGTTACTATGATACAAAGGTCGGTTATCTGTGTGGACGCCGATAACGGAAAGCTCGTCTGGCGAATCCCGTACGAAACATCTTACGATACCGCTATTGTAACCCCTGTTTACAAAGATGGCTGTATCTACGTTACCAGCGTTATTGAACGCAGATTCACCACTGGCGGGATAATGTTTGAAATCTCCGCCGATGGCACCGGCTTTACCAAAAAATGGAACGATAAGACCCTCGACTGCCACCACGGCGGCGTCGTCCTGGTCGATGGCTATCTCTACGGCTCAAACTTCAACGGCATCCCCAGAGGCGATTGGGTCTGCCTCGAATGGGACACCGGAAAAGTTATGTATGAAGCAAAGTGGAATGGAAACAAGGGCTCGATTATCTACGCCGATGGTATGTTATACTGTTACGACGAAAATACCGGCGACGTGGCTCTGGTGAAGCCCTCCCCCAAGGGCTTTGAAATCGTCAGTTCTTTCCGCATTACTCTTGGCTCCGGCAAACACTGGGCACATCCGGCTATATCCGACGGCCGGCTATACATCCGCCACGGCGACGCCCTTATGGCCTACGACATAAAAAACAAGTAGCTCTCAACAGGACACAAATGGCAAATCACTACCGAACCATTACCTGTCCGTAATCAGGTTTGTCCACCTGCCACTTTCTTGCGAAACGCCTCTGCTTCCCAGTTGTTAATGAAATCCTGCTCGCGTTTCGTCAGAGCGAGTATGCCGCCGAATTTCGTCGCCCACATCCGAATTCGAAGTGAACCTTCAGTGATCTCAGCAATAATCGGAGCGGTTTTTTTGTCCGCCGCAACGAAAATACCCAGGCCCTTTATTATAAATGCCGCGGCCGGTTTCTGGCCACCCTTAACCAGGGCCCTCAGTTTCCGCGTGATTGTGTTGACGTCACATTTCTCTACCCACATCGCTGAGCCGTTGGCGTAAACCAGTTCATCCGGGTTTAGCGCGGGTGTGGCGAGCAGTTTCTCCGCGTCTTTGCGGGCCATAAATGCAGCGACCGGCCCGGTTGTCGAAAAGTAACTTACCGGCACGTCTTGACCGGTTGCGTCGAAAACCGCCTTGCGAATCGCTGATTTGGCAGCGGCTACTTGATTCTTGATTCTCGATTCTCGATTCTTGCTTCGAGCATCGAGCATCGAGCATCGAGCATCGAATTTTAACTTACTGCTGCAGAGCTTAATGACTTTGCGAACCAGCCGTAACGCGGCCTCGGCGGTACCGGCGGTGACGAAAAGCCCGTGCTTTTCCAGAATCATAACGGCGGGTTTTTTGCCATACTGCTTTTGGTAGTTGTCAACCAGATTCGCGATTTTCGTTGCGAGCGTAAAGCCGGGGTCCGTGTAAGGCACCCAGAGCGGCGGAAAGTTTTCTTTCTTGAAGAGCTTCTCAAGCTCTGCCTTTCCGTTTTTGGCATTTACGTATGCGCCCACCGCAATAGGATGCAGATGAATCACGCACTTATCGAGAAAAGCGTGCAAATGCGATTCCACCGACGGCCGGGCGCCCGTCTTCACATCATCGTCGCAGGCAAGCAAAAGACGGTCGACGACTTCCGGCTCCCTCGTACCGGCATCGAGTTTCGCTAATTGCTTGTCCCGGATAACACTCAGAACCGCATCAAGCCGAATTCTCCGCCAGCCCTCTTTCTTGGTCATATCTTTCAGGGCCGTACCGCTGGCCTTGATATACATATATTTACCGTCTGCGGTCTTCACCGATGTATTACCGCCGCCGCCCTGAACAAGGGTGGAATCTTTCCCCGTTGTTAGTGATATTCTTATCAAATCCGCCAAGGCCTTATCCATTATGACCCGCTCCATTTTCGTATTTTATGTTTCGTAACCTGATACCGGTACGCTTCGTTCAATGCCTTTCTTTTCACTTTTCTCTTTTAAGAAAATCCAGATTGTGCCGAAGACAAAATAGATTGCCGTTGCATACAACAGCACTTTCTTAAATTGCTCCAATCGGCCCGCATAAACATCTTCATTAGAGGCAGCCACCCATATCGATATACCTAAGCAGAATACAAGCGACGCTAAAGCAATCAGGCCGGAAATATAATATATTCGTGACTTTTTGACGGATTCCGTTCTTTCTTCGCTATCTACCGCTGCAGTTTCAGGCATTGCAGATTCCTCTTCGGCCGGCTCGGGTAGCTTCTCTCTGGCACCAAAGAAAGCGGAAAGAATTATATAAAGGACAGCCGAGCAAACCCACACCGGAATAATCAGGAAAAACAGGTGAAGCAGGCCTGTCAGAACCACGACAAGGGCGGCTGCCAACGTCGCGCCCCAGGCAATCAGGGCCGGCCGATTAACCAACTCTCCTTTCCGCGATATCCAGTATTGAGTTAGCCCAATCCGCGGGAAAATCCAGTGCTCCACAAAAACTATGGCGCCTATCGGCATAAGCAGCAGACCATAAAGCGCAACGAAACCCAGTAATTTCGTGAACACAAATGGTGAACAGGCGATGATTGTCGTGACAGCGCCGGCAAGGAGAGTTACCAGCCAGCGGGGCCAGTTCGGCGTGGTAATCTGCAGTGCCAGACCCGCGCGGTAAATAGTGGGATTGGATGTCGTCCAGCCGGCAATAACTACCGCTATTGCACCCGATACACCCAGAGCAGTAGTGGCTACCGAACCGGGGTCCAGTTCCGTAAGAGGAGTCTTCAAAACTATGGCAGCGCCTGCGCCCATAATACCGGCACAAATCCACGCTAAGTAATGCCCCAAGTACATCCCGAAGGCTGAGTAAAATCCATAACTGGCCCGCTTGGCGTAACGCAACAGTGCCATATCCGACAACCCTAAGTGCATAGCCAGGTTACAAATCCAGGCAAAAGATGCTATATGCAGAAAACCTAAAGCTTCTGTCTGTCCCGGTTGCGGCCCAGGCCAGATTCTCGCATCGGCCAATCTCCAGAAATCATAGAAGCTATGAAGCGATTTGATTTCCGGCATGTCGGCCACTATGGTAGGCAGCATCGCCAGGGCACCCGCGATGAACATCAAAAACATCCACGGTGAGCAAACTTCAGCAAACTGCGCCAGCTTTTTGAATCCCCATATAGCTAATGTCACCACCACCGCACCAACAACTAAAACCACAAAAACAAATCTTATGTCCGTCGGGAACCACCCTGACTGAACGGGGATACGAAAGGGAATACGTATCGCCGAAGCCGAAACCGTTATCATTGCCCCCGCTAAAATGCAGTACATTACCGCATTGAGGATATTGTAGATGACCATAACGACCGGGCCGCCTATCTTCCGCAGATACCAGTAAAGAGTAAGGCGGGTCTTAATCGCGATGGGGGCGCAAATCAAGGCCCAGGACAGCACCGCAAGCAGATTTCCAAATACCAACCCCACGATAACATCACAGGTATGTGCCCCCTTGCTGACAAACAGCGCCCCAATCACAAACTCCGTGGCCGCCACGTGCTCGCCCGCAAAGACCCCCGCAAAATGCCGACCGCTTTGCAATTTGTCTAAAGTTACCGGCTGCCGTTCAAATTCATTAAGTTTATCGAGCCGTCCAATAAGACCGGAAGATTTTAATTCTGCCATCTGTTTATCCTTTCAGTTTTTGGGGTTATTTACCTTTGCCTTGAATTTGTCACTTTGGCTTCATAATCTCTTACTTCTTTCAGCCAATCCTCACCTGCCGGAACATCCTTCTTTCTGCAGTAGTAATCCCAGACCGCCCCGAAGGGCAGAGTCTTCAGCTCCTCCAGTATCGCTAATCGTGATGTAAAGTCACCGTTATATTCAAACTCGCGCAGCTTCTCCGTCGGCTCCAGCATTGCAATTAACAGCGCCTTGAGCATACAGCGGGTGCCTATCACCCACGCCGCTACACGATTAATGCTGGCGTCAAAAAAGTCAAGGCCAATGTGCACCCTTTGAAGATAATCGCCCCGCACTATCTCGCAGGCCAGCGCGCGCAGCTCATCCGAGAGAATAACTACGTGGTCACTGTCCCAGCGGACGCCCCTGCTGACGTGCAGCAGTATCTCATCAAGAAAGGCCAGCACCGATGATATCTTATCAGAAACAACCTCCGTCGGATGAAAATGCCCTGTGTCCAGACAGAGTAAAATGTTGTTCCGGACCGCATAACCCAGATAAAATTCATGTGAGCCGACAACATAGCTTTCCGAGCCGATGCCGAACAGTTTGCTTTCCACCGAATCGAGAAGGTATCTGCGGTCTATCGATTCGGCGAATATCTCATCGAGCGATTTTCTAAGTTGCTCACGGGGTCCCTTCCGGTCTACCGGAATGTCCTTGTACCCGTCCGGAATCCACAAGTTTGTTACGCAGGGCGTACCCAGCTCCTTTCCCATCGCCGCCCCTATCTTTCGGCACGCTATCCCGTGCTCCACCCAGAACCTGCGTATTCCCTCATCCGCACTGGCCAGCGTGAAACCGCTTTCGGCCTTCGGATGCGAAAAAAACGTCCCGTTAAAATCCATCCCCGGACCGTTCACTTTCGCCCACTCAATCCACGCCGCAAAATGCTCCGCTGTTAACTCATTACGCTCTACTTTGCCGCTTGTCTCCGCGTACATCGCGTGCAGGTTCAACCGGTGCTTGCCCGGTATTAAGCTCATCGCCTTTTTCAAATCCGCCCGCAGCTCATCTGCCGTCCGCGCCTTGCCGGGATAGGCGCCTGTCGCCATCAGGCCGCCGCCGCTGAGGCCTTCACTGCCTTCGAACCCTCCTACGTCATCTCCCTGCCAGCAGTGCAGCGATATTGCTGTCTTGCCCAGCCGTTCCATCGCTGTCTCGGTATCAACGCCCAGTTCAGCGTAACGCTGCCGCGCTGACTCGTATGCTTTTTCAATCCCTTTCGAATCGCTCATCTTGTCTCAAATCCTTCACGCAGGAAATAAAAACAAAAACTGTAATTCAGAACTTGTAATCGCTACTTGATTTTCAACGAATCCTTATCGGGCAGTTTCGGAAAACCCGCATGCGGCTCGGTTTGGTACCAGAACGCAACGGAAGAAAGGTCGTCTTGAAGAGGCAGATACCTTCCACCGCTTTGCCATCCCAATGCCTGCATCGTTACTTTCAGGTCCTTTTCAAACCTGATTGGGTCCGTAATGTGCCAGCGATACAGCCCAAAGCGCGGCTGCGTTTCAGACTCTATCACCTGCGGCATACCTGCATAAGGCGTGTTAAATTCCTGATACCCACCGCCTTGGGGTTTCGTAAAACCATAAGAGCCGCAGAAGTAATCTTCTGTTCCCGTCCCGCAAATCGTGGGGAATTTCTTGTCGCCGTCCATAAAGAACTTAATCTCGCCTTCACCCCACCAGCCCGGGCTGTTCGAGCCCCACGTCATATACGTTCCCACGTAGTGTCCCCGGCCCTTAACGCCGTCAAGTATGACGTAGTCTGTTTTGTCAGGCAGCGGATTGGTTCTCCGAAATTGGGCATGAAAATAAGCTGCATCTTCCGGAACGGCAGTCAAAGTGTAGTCGATTTGGTAGTACAGCGTCATCGGCTTTTCATCGATATTGGTCATCGTAATCTTGCAGCGTTTACGAAACGGCATCGTCCAATAGCAGTTAAACCCGCTCTTGGGATTCACACAAACCGCTAAAGAGGTAACACGAACATACTGCCCCATCCCGCACGCAAAGAAGTCACCGGCGGGACATTCCACGGACGGCTCCTTTTCGCCGTCCCAGTAAATTCGCAGAATGTTAAAACGATTGTTTCCGGTCGGAGTCATCCAGATATGTTGGATGGCGCCGCCGCCCTGGATGTCGGCCATCACAAAAGTTTGCCCTGCCTTAATCCTCACAGACGGCGAAACCTTCCAGCCTTGGCCTAACTCACGGGCCGCCTTAGCCCCTGTACCCTCCGTTGCCATCCCTCCCTTGCCCTTTGCACCGGTGAAGTTCTCAGGACTGATTGAGCGCGTCTTGGCGTATGACAGGCGAGGTAGGTTTCCCATGCTCGTTTCCAGACCGTTGAATTCCAATTTCTGCTCGTAACACCCACTTGCCAAAAAGGCCATCAACAAAAGCCCACAAATCAACCAAACGTTACGTCTTTTCGTCTTCGGCGAGCTCAGTCGAGTCGTCGCGATTGGCCTGCCCAACCGCCGAACCAATTTTGCAAGTTCTTTCATTTTTTCTCCTTTCATCTGTAGGGGCAGGACTGCGTGCCTGCCCAGGGCAACCACACAGGGTTGCCCCTACAACTTTTCCCCGTCTGTTCTACGACTTTTGATACATTTCCAGCAGCGTTTTTTCTGCTGCATTATTCCACAATCCGTTATTCAGACACTCGGTAACTTCCGGCATCTTTTCAGCGAGCTTATCCAGTGGCACCAGCCCCAGACCGCGGCAACGCGGATAAACGATAATTTTGCCTGCTATCGACCGGTTTTCAACCGCTCGAATCCCTTCGGTCGCACCCTCAAGCCCACAAATAGCCGCGACGCTGACATTGGTATCAAGCTTGCCGGACTCCGCTTTTTCCAACATTCGTTTCATATCATCTAAAGTTGAGCCGCTCGTCCCGATGAAATATAATCGTTTTTCTATGTAAGCATCAAGGTTAATCTCCCCTGTAACCGTGGCGGCAATGCCCGCGAAGATGTTTATGATGCCCCGTTCAGCGGCACTGTGCACAGAAGCAGCAACCAAATCAGGTATCGGCACCATCAAAACCGTATAGTCGAATCCGTTTTGGCGAACCGCAATTTTCTCTTTCGTGGGATTGTACGCCTTATACTCAACACCATTTTTCTCAGCCAGGGGCGCAGCGATTCTTGTCAATGTGGCTAATCTGTTGTCGTCCAAATCCCCTGCGAAAACGCTGACACCCTCAACACCCTGGCAGATGTTTCGTATCACGTGCATCATACCCATCGGCCCGCCTGCCCCGATAATGTTAATCTTATCACCGGGCCGAATTTCGTCGCCCTCGGGGATTACTTCCATAGACTCAGCCGGGTCCCAACCTGTGGTCCCCACTATCCTAATACCGCCGTAGTGAACTCGGCCCACCATAGTAACAACATCCCTGTCGAATTTACCACCGCAAAGAACGATGTTTGAGAGTCCTCCTGCAGCAACCTTTGCAAACAACGCCTCGACGGTTTCGGCACAGAAGCCGAAATAGATTACATCGTCATAGCCGGCATCGGCAAGCTCTGATATGTTTGCACCTCTTTTGACGGGCAAATCTAATTCTACTGGTTGGGATTTTGAAATCCACGTTATTTCTGCAGGCCTGCCATAACGATTAAGCAAATTTCGAAAGGCATCTTCGTTTACCTCTGCATCCGCAACAACGAGCATCTGTCCATCCGCTTTTAGGCTCCTGCGTTCCCTGGAGGCATACGCATCTTCAACGCACGCCCACGGCTCCACCAGAGCTATTGCAGAGCCGGAAAGCTTCTCTGAAACCGGTATCAGCATTGAGTCGCTTTCCGGAGAAGTGATTACCCTTTCATCCATCAGAACGTATTCCTGAAGGGCCCCTTCAAGGTTATAGCCGAAGGCGCCGTTAGAACTGGCGGTCTTCAGCCAGCGGTAATCGGCCTGAACCAGATACCGCTCGCCGGCCTTAAAGTTCTCTACTCCCGGGCCGACCCTCTCAATTATCACCACCGCTTCGTGCCCAGGTACAGTTGGCGCTTCACCGGGGACATAGCCGGGAACTTCTTTGAGTATTTCAAGGTCAATCCCGGAAACTATTTCGCTTTTACGAACATGTGAGGAAAATTGCTTCAGCAATTTAAGGTCGGAAAAACAAAGCCCAACCGCCTCAACCCGGCAAAGAATCTGGTGCCGACCGGGCCTGAAAACCTCTTTCGATTTATTCAAAACGAGCTTGTCCGGCCCAACCAACTGCACAGCACATTGAGTTTCCGGTAAACCTGCCATAATAGTTCGTCCCACATCTCTGGTGCGTCATGTTTCAGGCCGCGGGGCACGGGTCACTTTATCTAATATTTCCTGAGCGGTTACATCCTCACTTAAACCGATAAGTTTATCCTCCTGTCCCGGCTCAAGCGAGCTTCCAAGGGCCCGGAAAAATTCATTTTTCTCCGCAGCACTTTTAAAATTCTTCTTTGCCCAATCGCTCGTATATCCAAGCCCGCATTTTTGTTGGAGTACCGAATGGGCATAAACGATATGCGCGCCTTTCAGGAATACCGGCACTAACGGCGAAAGTTCTTCGCTATCGAAGCTGTCCACAAATTTTTGCCCCGGGCTGTTCATTTCCGTTCCGACCACGACAGGCAGATGCAGCTTTTCAGCCAATTCCACCACCTCGTAGAGATTATCTATTTTTTCACCTTTAACGCCCGACGTGTAATTGCGGTCGGGGATAACGTTGATGGCCGCTGCGCCCGTGCTCATAGCCACTTCCAGAAGCTCTTCGATGGCCTTTTCACCTTCGCTGGTGCCGTCCAGCCACGTTAAAGTCGGGATGCCCCCGGCAGCAAGCACAAACTGATTAGTATCAGCCATCAACGGAAACGACCCTTTGTCGGGCACGACGTACCCGACACCGCCGCGCTTCATAGTTTTAGCTCGAATCGTATTCAGCAAATCTCTACCTTCCGGCAGCTCTAACGATTCGGCATCCACGCCCAATTTCTCAGACCAGAACTCAGCAAGCGAATCTGTCTCACCGAAGACCTCTCTGGCCTTGCGCGCGTATGCAAGACAAATATGACGCTCCGTCGGATTACCCGACGGCGTCAGAACAAGCACATCCCGCTCATAATCCAATTCCGCCGGCTGGAGATGCTTATTTACCCGTTCCATCAAATCTCGATTTCTCTGCTGGGCCGTTTTGCGGAGACTAAGCAAAAACTCTTTTTGCTCGCCTTCCAACTTGGCCCTCGGGAATCCTACCCCCATATGGTACGTGATACCCGGCTCACCGGGTGAAGTCATCACTCTATCCGAAAATTCCGGCACAAATACCCGTGTCTCCAGCCCGCCGCATCCCTTTAGGCCGAGTTCTCTCGCCGCCTCAAGGAATTCTTCCAGAGCGTCCAGAACGTCAAAATCCACCACCCCTGCAACAGCCAGTCCACGCTTGCGGGCCAGCCACGCAAATTTGCTCGGAGAATACCCGTACGAATTATAAGAAAAAAAGGTATGGCAATGCAGGTTGACATCTCTGCCGGCTTCAGGCAGATTGATTTCCCCCGCCTCGACCTTCTCACATAGAGCCGCTAAAGCTCGCTTTCTTTCGGCAGAATCAAAACTATCCAGCTTGCGTTCAAGCTCTTCTATCAAAGCCATTTCTTCTTTTGCCATTCTAACACACTTGTCGTTGCGAGCGGAGCGAAGCAATCTCCTTTTCAATTTCTAAATTCTCAATTCTCAATTCTTAATTTTCTCGTATTCTTCTTCCCAGCGTTGACTATCTTGCGGCTGATATTCTTTAAGCTCATACGAATTGCGGACAATTTCCCTCGCCTCGGCTAACGTTTTTATCTGCCCCGTCGCCTTGGCCTGCATTAAGATATTGCCGCTCGCCGTCGCCTCAATCGGCCCGGTGATTACCGTTTTATCCGTCGCATTGGCCGTAAACTGACAGAGCAGTTCATTTTGTATCCCGCCGCCGACAATATGCAGCACCTCAATCGACTGTTCCGCAATATCTTCGATAGCTTCCGTCATATAGCGATACTTAAATGCCAGGCTTTCCAGTATCGCTCTTATCATTTGTCCCTTATCGTCGATTGCTTTTTGGCCTGTATCAGTGAGATAATCATTTATTCTTTTCGGCATATCGCCCGGCGAGAGAAACCCGCTGTAATCAGGGTTGATTTGACGGGCAAACGGCTCGGCTTGTTGAGCCATCTCGGTCATCTCCGCATAGGACAGCTCAACGCCCTCTCTTTGCCATTGCCTTTTACATTCCTGAGTCAGCCATAATCCCATTATGTTCTTCAAAAGCCGAATCGTATCTTCAACTCCCCCCTCGTTTGTAAACTCATATTCAAAGCTCTTTCTGTTAATAATCGCCTCAGGCACTTCGACCCCTATAAGACTCCATGTCCCCGACGAAATATACGCCCAGTTACTCTCCCCGGCCGGCACCGCAGCAACCGCTGAGGCCGTGTCGTGCGAGCCAATCGCAATAACCGGAATAGGCCCGCAGCGAAGCTCGTTTCCAATCTTCGCGCTCAACTGCCCAACAACTGTCCCCGGCTCGACAATTCTTGGCATAATCTCAATCGGCAAAGAAAGTTTATCGAAAATCTCTTGCGACCATTGGCCCGTTCTCATATCCATCAATTGTGACGTGCTCGCAAGACTGTATTCGCCGTAAATCTTACCGCACAGGTGGTAGGAGAACAAATCAGCGATAAAAATCAGGGTCTTCGTCTTGGCCAGCGCAGCCGAGCTTGCCAAACGCATTGCAAGAAGTTGATAGACCGAATTTAGCTGCATAAACTGCAGCCCCGTGTTTTCATAAATTTCACGTTTGCCCATCAGCTCAAACGCCTTTTCCATCATCCCGTCGGTTCGGCTGTCGCGATAATGATAAGGATTTTCAACCAGCTTTCCATCGACATCCAGCAGCCCGAAGTCAACACCCCAGCTATCGACACCGATACCCCAGACTTGGGTCCCTGCCGCTTTTGTCGCTTTGCTTATGCCAGTTTTAACTTCGGATAGCAGTTTGTCGAAATCCCAGCGCAGCGAGCCGTGCTCTTCAATTGGGCCGTTACTGAAACGATGGATTTCTTCGAGAGCCAGTTTATCATCCGAGACCGAGCCGAGCATCACTCTGCCGCTCTCGGCTCCGAGGTCAACCGCAATATATTTTTTCACTTGCGCCATCACCAATTCCTTATTATTTGATTCGTTAATATCAAGCATCGAGTATCAAGCATCGGCTATCGAGCAAGGAAACGATTTTATAAACCAAATCCCTTGTTATTGCAAATCGAAAATCGAAGTGTTAAGGTGTGCCCTTTGTTGCGGGCACAGATGTAATCAGGGTAATAGATAAAGCCGGCAAGAAGTAGTTAGGCCTATATATGGCGCAGCATTTTTTGCCGCTACGCCCGCGGAATGGATTGGTCCGACTGGAAACGTATCTTGGCCTGACCGATAAGATAAAAACTGCCCGTTATACAAATCAGGTCTTCTTTACTCACAGCGTTTTTCGCGAGGCGCAGTGCTTCGCCCAAACTGCTGGCTGTCTGGCACATCTTGCCGCACATCTCCGTGTACATATCAGTCAGGTCTTCCGGAGACATCGCCTTTGCCGAGTTGCTGCGGGTAAAAACCACCTTGTCGGCACCGTATTGTAATTTATGCAGCATCCCTTTAACGTCCTTGTCACTGTTACAGCCGAAGATTACCACCATAGAATCATAAGGAATATTTTGGCCTATGGCATGTATCAAGGCATGAATGCTTGCGGCGTTGTGAGCAGCGTCTATCATAATCCTCGGGTCGTCGCAAATCATCTCCATTCGGCCCGCCAATGACACGCTATGAAGTCCCTTAGTTGCTTTTTCGCTGTCTATCTTGTAGCCGCTTGCTTTGAGTTTATCCAGCATAGCCAGAGCCAGACCGCAGTTGATTGCCTGATGTTTGCCGTGAAGTGGCACTCGCAGATGTTCAAATTTACTCGTTGGTGTTGTCAGGCAGATTCTTGTATGCGGGCCGTGCTCCCGCGACGTTTCAAATCGATGCGAAAAATCAATATCGGTGCCGGTTACACTCAGCGGCGCTCTGACAGCAATAGCATGCGATTTTAGAACACGCATTGCCTCGTCTTCCTGTTGGACGGTGATAATCGGAACGCCGCGCTTGAAAATACCGGCCTTCTCCCTGGCAATTTTGTCGATAGTTTGCCCAAGCTGGTGCTGATGGTCGATGCTCAAACTGGTTATACCGACGACCTTGGGCTGAATAACGTTGGTGCTGTCCAATCTGCCGCCTAAACCGGTTTCAATCACACCAATATCAACTTGCGTATCGACAAAATGCATAAACGCCAGGGCCGTCATAATCTCAAAGAAGGTGGGAGGAGTATTCTTTGATATTTTCTCAACCGAGGCATAAACGCGGTTCAGCAGCCCAAGCATTTCTCGGTCCTTTATCATTTCGGAATTGACCGTAATCCGCTCATGCAAATGTACCACATGCGGCGAGGTGTACAACCCCACGTCGTAATCGTTCGCCTCGAGCATCTTCGCCAGCATCGTCGCAGTCGAGCCCTTTCCTTTTGTGCCGGCTATATGAGCTGTATGGATTTTCTTGTGAGGGTTGCCCAATAACGACAGCAGCTTTTTCATCCTGTTGAGGTTGAACGTCGTAACGTTATACCCTAAATGCTCTTCCTTTTCGTAGTCAGTCCTCTCGAACAAATAGCGAATGGCCCGTTTGTAGCTCGTAAAAGCTTTTTTGCTCTTGACCGTGGCAAGCTTGGAAGGGCTTTTTTTCGTTCGTTTCTTTCCGGTTGTTTTTACTGATTTTATCATAAAAATACCAGTCTAATAGATAAAGACGCTTGAGTCAAAGGACAGGACTCGAAAAAAGCCTGAAAAACTGCTGTTATAATTGGATAGAACGGTGTAAGGTATTGCAAATAAAGAGCTTATAGAAAAACAGCTTTGCAGTATTATCTTTGTAAAAAACCACCTTGCATCAGCACAGCTAAATACATAATTACTTCTTCTTATAACAACGTGCTTTTCAAGGCCCATTTCCGTTCCGATTTGATTTTCACCGCTCGCTGTTCGACATTTGATATTTGCCCTGCCTTTTTCTCCGGTTTTCCTCTTGTTGTTTGACATTCGATATTCTTTTTTTCGATATTTTTTCCCTTGCAAGGTTTTATTTTGACGCGCCGGGGAATTGGGGTTATTCTAAATAGGTAATCGGAAAATAGGTAATTTTGCTGCTTTTCCAAATAAATTCCCGGCTCCTTTCGGGACAACGTATATTATGTGAACTTGCTTTATTGGAGGCCAATAGCCTATGAAATGTCCAGCATGCTCAAATATGTTACAGCAAATAACTGTCGCAGATGTCACGGTCGATGTATGTAAGGGCGGTTGTGGAGGGATTTGGTTTGACCAGTTTGAGCTCAAAAAATTTGATGAGCCCCACGAGTCTGCGGGCCAGGCACTATTAGATGTAGAACGAGACAAAAGTGTAATTATCGACCATACAAAGAGATTGAACTGTCCGAAATGTGGTGACATTGTAATGATGAGGCACTTTTTCAGCGTTAAAAAGGAAGTTGAGGTCGATGAGTGCCCAAGCTGCGGTGGCTTTTGGCTGGACGCCGGCGAGTTGGGAAAAATACGCACTCTCTTTAATACCGAAGAGGAAAGGCACAAGGCCGCTGACGACTATTTCTCGGAAGTCTTTGGCGATAAGCTGGCTGCAATGCGAGCTGGAGATGAAGCTAAACTTAACAAAGCCCGCAAGATTGCAAATATGTTTCGCTTTATTTGCCCGACCTATTACATCCCCGGAAAACAGGATTGGGGCGCCTTTTAGTTCTGTAAGACAATGTTGACCGTTCTCTGCACCTGGCCTGCATCTCGCTGTGCTTTGCAGTTGAGGTGTAGAATGTAACTCTGCCCCTCATAGCTCCTGCTATACAATGGCCAAAACCGAGCGTTCCCGTCAACCCCAAATCACGCCGGGTATAACTGCAGAACAAAAAACAAGCACCGGCGCAAGCGATTTTCTACTACTCGCTGCTTTCCGGCTTGGCCTTCATCACAACAAAGAAATACACTATCGCGCCTAAAAAATAAAACCAGAACGATGCCACAATCGCTGCAGCCCATATCAGCTTGTCATATTCACCATTCTTTGTAAGCTGGTTCGGGAACTTCGACGCCGGCCGTTTCAGACAGTCGATAAGCATAACAAGCGAAAAAACCACGCCTGCAATTAGTAATAGTCCCAACAGTATTCCTGCACCAAAAGCCGGCGCCATAGGCCACCACGGAAACTTGCACACTACCGCCATAATAAATACCTCCCAAAAAAACTCATAATCTCACACTTTTGCGAACCAGCTTGACAACCTGCCCGGCGAAACGCACGCCAGGCGATATATTAGACACACTTTTGTCAAACTTCCTCTATCTTCAGCCATTTTTGCCCTTCTCTTTAACAAATTCTCCTCGCCTGACCGCAATTAAACTGCCCGCCGAGCCGGCAAACACCACGGACTTTCGCCCCAGACAATAACCAGAATCCCCTTTCCCGTCAAACCAGCAATCTCAAAATTTTCCCAAAAAAAGTAGAGTGGGCAACGCCCATCATTGCTATTTCTTAATTCGATATTCCTTGCCTGCCCCGAAGGTACCAGAAGACGCCGCGCGCCAATCTCAAAAATATTTAGCCCCCAGTTTTATACTGGGGGTTTTCTTTCCCCCAATTTATTTGTGCGTTGTCTTTATGTTTAGCCCACAGCACCGCTGGGGGGTTGTCTTTTGACGTGGCAATCTCAACTTCATAATTCGACATTCCTTGTTCGATATTGGATATTCGCCCCGCAATTCCCCCGTCTTTCCTCACCCGTGTCCAAATGCACCCCCCCCCAATGTAGGGGCAGGTCTATGTGCCCGCCCAAACAAAAAAAATGTAGGGGCGACCCCCTGTGGTCGCCCAAACGAAAAAGGGCTGCAAGCATTAAACTTACAGCCCTTAATTCAATCCCGCATTCTGACCTGCTCATTGTCTAATGACTTCAATGCAGCA
>JAUWBI010000082.1 GCA_030601745.1 Phycisphaerae bacterium | reverse complement strand
CAGCGGTTCAGGCTTTCTTATGGATTTGGAGAATGCCTTGACACCCGGTCGTGCTTATACATACAACGTTTTGTATATGTTATTGATATTTCTGTTCGCTTATTTCTGGACAACGGTGCAGTTCCAGCCGAAGGAAATGGCCAAAAATTTGCGGGATTCAGGAAGCTTCATCCCCGGACTTCGGCCCGGACGCAGAACCGCTGATTACCTGGAAACCGTGATGACCAGAATCACCTATTTCGGAGCATCATTTCTGGCCATAATCGCCATCGTGCCCACCGTCATTAATATTATATTAGGCATTCCCTGGATGGTAGCAATGTTTTTGGGCGGCACGGGTTTATTGATAGTTGTCAGTGTCTCGCTGGACCTCGTTCAGAAAATTGAGGCCAACCTCTTGATGCGCAGCTATGAGGGTTTCAGTGGAGCCGGCAGGATAAAAGGAGCTTATGGATGAGAATAGTTTTGTTGGGCGCACCTGGTGCGGGCAAAGGAACCCAGTGCAAGCATATTGTTGCCAGATATGGTCTGCTCCATCTGTCCAGCGGAGATATCTTACGACAGGAAAGAGCAGCAGGCACCGAGCTGGGGAAAAAGGCCCAGAGCTATATGGATTCGGGTGGGCTTGTGCCCGACGAAGTAATAGTTGAGATGATGGCCGGCGCAATAAAAAAGGCGCCCGAGGCTGGTTTCATACTCGATGGTTTTCCCAGGACCGTTAATCAGGCCGCCGAACTTGATAAATCATTGGCTTGCAGCCGCCAGAAAATAGACGCTGTTTTGAACTTGGAGATAGATGACGAGGTAGTAGCCAGGCGAATGACCGGCAGAAGAAGCTGTCCTCAATGCGGTGCGGTTTACCATATTGAAAACCTGAAGCCGAAAGTCGAAGAAATATGTGACAACGATGGCACCCGTCTCATTCAGCGGCCGGATGATAGCCCTGAGGTAGTGACGAATCGGCTTAAGACCTACCACCGCCAGACTGAGCCGGTGGTGGATTACTATAAAAATAACAACAACAGTGTGGTTTATGACATCGATGCTAACAAAGATGCTGACGAGGTAAGCGCTCTGTTATTCGAGAAGTTGGACGTCCTCGTCGAAGCGTGAAGTGTGAAGCGAAATACGAAATACGAGATACGAAATTAAATGGCTATAACGCTTCGCAGCCGAAGGGAAATTGAGTTAATTCGTAAAGCGGGTGCAGTTGTAGCCGACGTTCTTTCAAAATTACAAGAGATTGCCGAGCCGGGAGTAAGTACCGCCCAGTTGGATGCTGTGGCCTCGCAAATGACTGCTGATGCCGGAGCAGCGGCTTTGTTTAAGGGTGTCCGCGGCCCATATGCTAAAATGCCGTTTCCGGGTGCAATTTGCACCTCGATAAATGAGCAGGTCGTTCACGGGATTCCTTTAGAGAATACAAAGCTTAAGGGCGGTGATATCCTGAGCATTGATTTTGGCGTCAAACTGGACGGCTATTGTGGAGATGCTGCTGTTACGATTGCTATAGGCAAAATTCCTGAGCATAATCACAAGCTTATGGAGGTAACCAGGCACATTCTCGACATAGTAATAGCAAAGGCTGCGCCGGCTGTTAAGTGGAGCCGGATTGCTGCACAAATGCAGCATTACGCTGAATCAGCCGGCTTTTCGGTAGTAAAAGACTTTGTTGGACACGGCATTGGCAGAAAAATGCACGAAGAGCCGAGACTGCCCAATTTTGTCAGCGACGATTTGCTGGCCAATGACATTGTTTTGACCGAGGGAATGGTTTTGGCGGTTGAGCCGATGATTAATGCCGGCACCAGTGCCGTACGGACGCTGAAAAATGGGTGGACAGTGGTAACAAAAGATGGTAAATGCTCGGCTCATTTTGAACATACAATTGCGATAGTGGAAAATGGTTGTGAGGTGCTGACGGCAAAAAGACGCTGAATCGTATTCCGAACGAAACACGAGACATGAAAAATGCCAAAGAAGGACACAATAAGATTGCAAGCCAAGGTGACCGATGCTTTGCCCAATGCAATGTTTAGAGTGGAATTAGAAAACGGGCACAAGGTCCTGGCGCATGTTTCGGGCAAAATGCGAATGCATTTTATTCGAATTTTGCCGGGCGATACGGTTATTGTTGAAATGTCTCCGTATGATTTGAATAGAGGCCGAATAGTTCTCCGGCATTAGTCGTGGCTCGTGTGCCGTCAATCGCAGCCGGTCACGAGCCGGGAAGCCGGTAGGTATGAAAGATGAAAGTTAGAAGTTCTGTAAAACGTATATGTGAGAATTGCAAGATTGTTCGTCGCAAAGGCGTTGTGCGGGTGATTTGCACAAACCCGCGACACAAACAGCGCCAGGGTTAATTTTATCGTCAAGGGACAAGCGTGAAGCCGGGTACGACAAGGAGCTGATATGCCGCGTATAGTTGGTGTTGATATTCCAAATGAAAAATCCATATGGATTTCATTGACCGGTATTGGTGGTATAGGTAAATATACCTCGGAACAGATTTTGAAAGAAGCCGGAATCGAAAAAAGCACAAAGGCCGGCAAACTCTCCGAAGATGAGCTTAGCCGCATAACACAGATTATCGACCGCAATTACATCGTGGGAGGACAGCTTCGCAGACAAGTAGCTCAAAATATCAGTCGGCTGCGCGATATAAACTGTTACAGAGGCGTTCGCCACAGAAGGGGTTTGCCCGTTCGGGGTCAGTGTACTCAAAGCAATGCACGCACTCGAAAAGGCCCAAGAAAGACGGTGGCAGGCAAGAAGGGCGTAAAGGAAAAACGCTAAGAGAAATTGATAATTGATTATTGGAATACGCGATACGAGAAAAATAATGGCAAAAAGCGCAGGACGAAAAGTTAGAAGAAATGTCGCCAAGGCTATTGTGCACATAAAAGCGACATTCAACAACACGTTGATTACGATTACGGATTTAAATGGTGATACAATTTGCTCGGGTTCAACGGGCTGTGTCGGCTTCAAGGGCTCGCGCAAAAGTACGCCTTTTGCTGCTCAGCAGGCTGCACAACGTTGCGCCAATACCGCTGTGCGTAATGGTGTGCGCGAGGTTGAAATCAGGGTTAAAGGACCTGGTTCGGGTCGTGAATCTGCCATCTCAGCCCTGCAGCAGGCGGGATTGCGCATCGCCTCGATAGAAGATGTCACGCCTCTACCCCATGATGGCTGTAGACCACCGAAGCGAAGACGTGTGTAGAAAAAATCAAAAGTTAAAAATTAAATATCAAAATTACAATGCAAAAATCAAAAATACTAAAATATGAATATTTTATTCTTCTTTTTGAACTTTGATTTGTCATTTTGCATTTTGCTTTTTAATCTTTGATTTTTTGAGGGTATTTGCGTTTATTCTGGAGATAAAGGATGGGACGTTATCTTGGTCCATCTTGTAAGTATTGCCGTCGTGAAGGAATGAAGCTGATGCTCAAGGGCATTAGATGTGAGACGGCTAAGTGTCCAGTCGAGAAAAAACAGCGTAATTTGGCGCCCGGTATGCACGGTTGGCGCAGAGGCAGAGCAAGTGAATACGCTGTTCGCCTGCGCGAAAAGCAAAAAGTCAAGAGATACTATGGACTGCTTGAGCGACAGTTTATGAGGTATTTTCACAAAGCCGAGCGGATAAAGGGCAATACCGGCGAGACCCTCCTGCAACTGCTGGAAAGGCGTTTGGATAATGTGGTATATAAGTTGAATTTTGCGCCGTCGCGCAAGGCCGCAAGACAACTGATTACTCACGGTCATATCTACGTAAATGGACGCAAGGTTGATATCGGCGATTATACTACAAAAATCGGTGATAGGATAACAGTCAAAGGTTCCCAAAAAAGCGTCAAAGAAGTAAAGCAGCAGTTGGAAAGTAACCCGAATTTTACCACACAAAGTTGGTTGCAATTGGACCGTGAAAAGCCCGAAGCTGCCATTGTTGCTTTGCCAACCCGCGGCGACGTTCAGATTCCTGTCGAGGAGCAGTTGGTTGTAGAGTTCTGTTCGAGATAGTAGAAAACTAAAAATATAAAACGAAAAATCTAAAACCATAGCGTAAAATTTAAAAGTTTTGAATTGCTAATTATGATTTTTCGATTTTAGCTTTAAGTTTTTACCTATTTGGGAGGCCTATATGCGAGTTACATGGCGTGGTTTGGAATTGCCGACGCGTGTTGAACAAGACACGACGGTATCGAACAATAAATATAGCCGGTTCTTTATCGAGCCTTTCGAGCGTGGTTTCGGCACCACTATCGGTAACAGCCTCAGACGCGTATTGCTTTCCTCTTTGGAAGGTAGTGCCGTAACATCCATCAAAATAGCAAACGTCGACCATGAATTTTCCTCGATAAGTGGGGTGATGGAGGATACCACCGATATCGTTTTGAATGTCAAGAATCTTGTCATTCGGCTTCACGACCAGGGCCCGAAGACGATGAAGGTTTCGGCAAAAAAAGCCGGAGTTATAACTGCAGCCAATATAGTTGCAGACCCGGCCATAGAAGTGATAAACAAAGATATGGTGTTGGCTACTTTGACTGAAAATGTAAAGTTTGAAATGGAAATGGTGGTTGAGAACGGCCGTGGTTATCTGCCGGCTTCCGAACGAATCGCCGCTGCAGACAGATTCGACCAGGAAATTGGAAGAATACTGCTCGATGCCGTATATTCGCCGGTTACGAGGGTTCGCTACACAACGGAAGACACCCGCGTAGGCCAGCGGACCAATTATGACAAGCTGATTCTGGAGATTTGGACCAACGGAACAATCACGCCTGAAATGGCGCTGGTAGAGGCCGCCAAGATATTGCGCAAACACATCAACCCGTTCGTACAGTATTTCGAGGTTGGAGAAGAAACTGTTGCCGCTGAGATTGCCAAAAAAGTGCCGGAAGAAGAAGTAGTTGATGAGGAATTGGTCGAAAAACTAAAAATCCCCATTCAGGAGTTGGAGCTGTCGGTAAGAGCGAATAACTGTCTTGAATCGGTGAAAATGGAAACGGTCGGCCAGTTGGTGAAAATGACGGACGCTGACTTGTTAAAAATTCGCAGCTTCGGTAAAACTTCTCTGCGAGAAATCAAAAGGAAGCTTGCCGATATAGGTTTGTCTTTAGGGATGACGGATATAGATGATTAATTTCGATAGTTTAGTTTAATGACAGTTGCACACAGTAGCACCAGATAAGAGGAATTTAAGCGTATGCGTCATAGAGTGGCAGGGCGCCGGTTAAGTCGAACACGTGAACATCGTCTGGCTATGCGAAGAAATTTGGTCGCTTCGCTCATCCAGCACGAGACGGTTTCAACGACAATCGAAAAGGCCAAAGAGGTAAAAGCCTTTGCCGAAAAGTTGATTACACTGGCTAAGAAAGGCACATTGTCAGCCAGACGCAGGGCCATTGCCCTGCTCGGCAATCGGGTCATCTACGATTATGAAGACGGCAAAGCTGTCAAGAAAGGCACGATAATCGGAAAATTGTTTAGCGAACTTGGCCCACGATACCTTGACAGGCCGGGTGGTTATACGAGAATTATCCGCCTGTCCTTGAGAAGGTTGGGTGATAACGGCCAGCTCGTTTTGCTGCAGTTCGTGGGCAAGGATGAGGGCTTAAAAAAAGAACCCAGAGCCGCTGCAAAAAAGGGCTCTCGTAAAAAGGCCAAAAAAGCTGTCGAAGTCGAAGAGATTGCCGAAGCCGAAGAGACTACCGAAAGCAGCAGCCAGGAAGACCAGGCCGACCGGCAGTAGTAACCTATCCTTTGGAGGATAACCGTAGAATGAGTGTGGATGATTGTGTCTTTTGTAAGATGGTAGCTGGACAGATTCCGGTTACAAAGATTTACGAAGACGAAGTCGTTCTTGCTTTTTTGGATATTGGCCCCGTAAGTGATGGCCATACTCTGGTGATTCCCAGGCAGCACTTTGAAAAGTTACACGATTGTCCGGCTGAACTTTTAGGCCAGGTCGGTTCACGTCTCGGCAAAATCGCCAGAGCCGTCGCCGCCGCAATGAGTTCTGACGGCTATAACCTGTTGTGCAATAATGGCAGGGCCGCCGGCCAGCTTGTTGAGCATTTGCATTTTCATATAATACCTCGCAATACCGGCGATGGTGTCTTTGACCGCTGGCCTTCTTATAAATATCAGCAGGGTAAGATCGAGGCAATCGCCGCCGGGATTCGAGAAAATCTATAATTTCGCCTCGGCGCTCTTGATAAAAAATAATTTTTGTGTTATTTTATTTTTTATTTTACTACGAGATACGCTTCACGAAATACGAAAAATGACCGCGGGGTAGAGCAGTCTGGTAGCTCGTCGGGCCCATAACCCGGAGGTCGCAGGTTCGAATCCTGCCCCCGCTATTTGTTATTATAAAGGGACTTGCGTTATCACAGGCCCTTTTTTTCGCCCGCTGTTCAGTTAGGGCGAATAATAATTGTGACATTGCTTCAACCGGCGGTAATTTCGATTAGTCCATAAGCGTTCTTGATTGGGTCGCGGATTGTGGCCGGTGTTTTGATATATGTGCAACTCGCTGCCGTTCAAAACAATTATCTCCTCCCGCCAGTCTCCCGTCACATCTGCCACGTACAGCCGGTCCGCCTTTTTCTTAAAGCGCGCCACAAACTTGCCCGTCAGCGGCTCGAAGATACACACATCCCCGCTCTTGTGGCGTTCCTTGGCGCAAGCCAACTGCTGGCGCTTGCCGGTCCAGTCGATGGTATGAATCACCTCTACGCCGCTGGCCGTCCAGCCGGGCGGGGCAACGTCATCCATTTTGTAATCGAAGACCTTCTTGCCGGATGAGTCAAACACGAACGGCTTTTGATGTTCGTTGTAACGTGACCTGCACCAGATGAAAATTTCCTCTGAACCTTCTTTGAATCGTCCTACCGCAGCATTCTGTGGCTCCTGCTTCTTGAAATGGCTCCGCCACAGAGGCCCCTTGGCTCCGAGCACCTGTACCTGGTTGCTGCCCTCTTCCAGCAGTATCACCTCCAGGCCCGGCTTGTCCGGCCTTACATCGGCGACGAAGACACTGTCCATATGCCAGCGCCCGCTGACCGCGCGGCTCAATAGCTTGCCGTCGGCTGAGAAAATCGTCGCACCAAGCACCTCGTCCCGTCCGTCACCATTGATGTCGGCCAGCCGGGCGCAATTGTGCGCGCAGCAGACAAACCTGTCGCTCCGCCACAACGGCTTGCCGCCGGTAAGGAGCTGGTCCACGGCGTAAGCGGCTAAGAACTTTCCCATCCGGTAGCCGCGATTGTTTGTGGTCTGAAGCAGGATGTCACGGTCGCCGCCGGTGCCGCGAAAGTCCGCAATCATAGCCACTTCCCACTGGGTGGTTCCTTCAGGATGGGGTGGCTTGGCGGTGGCCTCTTCACGCCCGGTCGCCCCGTCCACAATGTGGACGACAGAGTTGCTGGTGAGGAAAACTACTTCGCATTTCCCGTCTCCGTCCACGTCACCGGCTGCTGCCCCAGGCCCGTGATGGCCCGGCAGGCCCTGGTTTTCGCTCGAGCCGCCTACCACGATGTTGGTTTTCTTGACCCACAGCTTCTTGCCGTCATTGCCGTAGACCGCCAGATGCCCCGGCACAGTAACCAGGTAGTCCATCTTGCCGTCATTGGTAACATCCGCCACTATTATTCCGCCGGCTGAGTCCTTGGGCGCCGGGATGGCCAGCTTGATAACGAACGGATTATTTTGGTATCCCTGCCCGGCTGACACCATCCCACCGCACACGAACGCAAAAACCATCGCCTTAAACATCACTTTACGAACACTCATAACACTCCATTACATTAACTAAATTCTTTATCTGACATTTCCCCAGCAATACTGCTGAGTATTTTCAAGAAGAATATGCCCTCACACCGAGGCTGTCAACGCCAAAGTTCGAGTTTTTTTGATTCCCGATTCCCAACGAGCATCGAGCCCGTCGGTGCGGCGCCGGGTGACGCATATCCGGCATCGAGCATAGAGGCGGTGACATCGTCTTTGACTGCTGCTTTAGTGGTGATATTTAATCTGCGGCGGAAAGGTTTACGCAGAGCAGCTCTTCGTCGTTTCTGGCGTAAACGTGTTTGTAGGCGAAGGCGGGATGAGACCAGCAGACGCCTCGGTCAAGTTGTCCCCGTGTAGGATTGATGAGTTTGGTTCGGCTGATTTCGTGGAAGCCTTCGGGTGAGAGTCTGCTGATAATGAGTTCGCCGCGTTCGTTGAACATCCATATTTTGTCTTCATTTCTGACCATGTGAATGTTGGCCCAGCGGGCTTTGCCGACGGCGTCAAGATTTTCCCAGATGCGCTCACCGGTCTGCAGGTTGAGACATCGGAGTTCGCCGTAACTATCCACGCCGTAAATGTAATCCCCTTGCAGTAGAGGAGTGGATATACAGCAATGGAGGCTCTCGGTTTTTCTTTCGTTGGGGCCTTTGCGTCGCCAGACTTTTTCGACAGCGAGACTGTCGGGCTCAACTTTGAGCAGAAGTGAGCCGTCAAAGAAGCTGCTGACGAAAAGATAATTGTTCTGGAAGACGGGGGTGGCGATGTAGTCGATATTGCGGGATGCGCGAAATGGGTGTTGCCAGTAGAGCTTTCCGGTCAGGGGGTTCAGGCCGACGATTCTCTCGCCTGTCCAGCAGACCAGCACGCGTTTGCCGGCCTGTTCAATGATGGTGGGCGCCGAATACGAGGCAGGGTCGTTTAGTGCTCGCCAATTCTCCTTGCCGGTGATTTTATCAAAGGCGACGAGGCAGGCATTCTCTCTGCCGCCGATTTGCACTATGACCAGGCCGTCTTCAACCAATGGCGCGGCTGCAATACCCCACGTGGGCATTTTAATTTTGTACTCGGTATAGAGGTCTTTACTCCAGAGCACGCCTCCCTTTGCTGCATCAAAGCAGAACAGGTGTCCCATAGCGCCGAGCGAGTAAGCACGGTTGTTATTGACAGTGACTGCAGCGCGTGGGCCATCACGATGTGCGAATCCTTTGTATTTGCATTCGTAGCTGTGCGACCAGATACTTTCGCCGGTCATAGCATCGAAGCAGTGGACGCGTTCGATTTGAGTTGGGGCGGTTAAGCGGTCGGTAACATAGACACGGTTGTTAGCGACGGTTGGCCCGCTGTAACCGTTCGCGATTTTTACACGCCAGCGAGTGGGCAATCGCGGGCTGTCGAATTTTTGCACAACACCTTTTTCCTGCCACAGGCCGTCTCGATTCGGACCTCGCCATTGGGGCCAATCTGTGGCTGAAGTCTGAACGCTAAGCAGCGACCCCGTGATTATCACCAATGCTAATGTATATCTGCTTATTATTTCATTGCCTCTCTAACTCGATTCCCAATAACGCCAAGCGTGAAGTGAAAAACGAGATATGCTTCTCTTATACTCCGTACTTTAACGAAAACTGTGTTAAAAAGCAATATATTTTGCTCTATTTTTCCTTGACTTATGATGGCGAAAGAATATAAATATATTACCTTTTGTTGCTTCCAAAGCACCGAAAGCAGGAGTTGATATAGGAAATTCCGGAACAAACTCAGAATCTATGCGGGTCGAAAGGAGACCATACTATGCAAAAGAATAAAAGAGTAACACGTCGTCAGTTCTTGAAAGGCTCGATTGGCGCAGTAGCGGCTTTCACAATTGTGCCGAGGCACGTCCTGGGCGGCCCGGGCCATATGCCCCCCAGCGAAACATTTGGCGGCGCCCTGATAGGCTGCGGCGGCCGCGGCAACGGAACATTCAACGGCCTCGGGCCTAACGTTGAAAAGCGCGCTATATGCGACGTAAAGTTTGTCGGTAAAACCGACAACAAGATGGTTTACACTGACTTCCGCCGCGTTATGGAACGTAAGGACATTGATGTGGTCGCAATCGCCACTCCGCCGCACTGGCACGCCCTGATATCAATCGCCGCTATGGAAGCCGGCAAAGATATCCTCTGCGAAAAGCCAATGACCCGGTTCATCGCCGAAGGCCGTGCGGTTGCCGAGGCGGAGAAACGCTATAACCGTATCTTCCAGGTAGGCACCTACGGCCGCTTCAGCGCAAACAGAGAAAGACGCAAAATTATGACAAGCGGTTTGCTAAAGGAGTGTAAGGCGGTGTACATTAAACACGGGGGCTTCAAGGTACGAGAGTGGAGCGGGATGGTCAATGTGAAACCCCAGCCAATACCAAGGAGCCTCGACTGGGATATGTACTGCGGACCGTCACCGCTGAGGTTCTACCACCCACACCGCACCGGCGGCACGCACCGCGGCTACTGGGACTACGAAGGCGGCGGCATGACCGATATGGGACAGCATTTCTTCGACCGCTTCCAGTATGAGTATGCCAAGGACGATACCAGTCCGGTCGAAATCGAGGCCTACGCACCGCCGGCGCACCCTGAAGCCTGCGGAATGTGGGGCTGGGTCGAACTGAAATATGCCGACGGCCTGACATTAGTCTTCGACAGCGAAGAGTGGGGCGAACGGTATAACCGCAAAGAGGACCGTAGCGTCAGCATCAGCGACCTCAACGAGCAAAGCCAAAGGAAGCTCAGGGAAATGCCCGACCCCGAGCCGCTGGTGGGCTTTCCCGAAGCGATTCGCACCCGGAAACAGGCCAGCGGCCACGCCGCGGTATCGCATCGGTGCGTAACCCTGATGCACCTGGCAAATATCGCCATCCGCACCGGACGAAAAATCCATTACGACCCGGTAAAGGAACAAATCATTGGCGACGAAGAGGCCAACCGGCTGGTCAACCAACCGATGCGGGCACCGTGGCACCTCTAAACAGAACCAACCAGCGAAAGGAACATAAGAATGAAACCATCATCAAAACTTACGTCCCTTGTTAATCAGATGCCCGACCCCGACGGTCGAGGAATGTACTGTACAGACATCGACAAAGATAAAATCGACAAGGCCATCGCACAAATCCATAAGGGTGGCCGTAACAACATCATTGCCATCATCGACATGCTCGTCCCGCCCGGCAAAGGAGACGACGTCAAAGCCCACTATACACTGCATTGTCTGGCACTGCACGTCTGCAAGCTGAAAGACGACAACCAGCGGCGCCGGTTCGCCAGGACCGTGGCCTCCCAGCTTGGCGGCGACCGGCCCAAAGCCGTACAAAAGTACCTCGTCCGCATCTTGCAAGTGGCTGGCGGCAAAGAGGTCGTCGGAGCACTCGGCGAGCTGCTGGTGGATGAGGAACTATGTGAGCCCGCCGCTCAGGCGCTTGTCGCTATCGGCAATGGTGCCGCCAGGCAGCTTCGAAGCGCATTGCCTAACGCCAGGGGTAGGTGTCGGCTGACCGTCATCCAGAATCTCGGCGTGGTCCGCCCCCCTGCTTTCTTGCGAAAGCAAGAAGGGGGGGTCGATGCTTTGAAAAAGGCCGTAACCGACGAAGACCAGGATATTCGCATCGCCGCGGCCTGGGCCTTGGCCAACATCGGCGACCCCGGCTCAGCCAACGTGCTGCTCAGGGCCGCTGACGCTGAGGGCTGGGAACGAATCCAGGCTACCAAGGCCTGCCTGCTGCTGGCCGAGAACCTTCTGGCCGCCGGAAAAAACTACGAAGCCGTGAAGATTTACACCCACCTGCGCGACACGCGAACCGAACCAGCCGAACGCTACGTACGAGATGCAGCGAAGAAGGCATTGACTGCGGCCGGCGGAAAATAGACGCTGATTACTCGATGTTCGATATTGGTGCGGGAGTGATTTTACCGCAAGATTGAACACGCCCCCGCTGCTTCGCTTTTGCGAAGCCCCTCGGTTTGCTTCGCAAGAAGCAGAGGGGCAAGCAAAACGGCGGCGGGGGGGAGCGCCGATTACGAGCTTATACAGACCGATTAGTGCTGATGACGAAGTTAGGAATTTGGCATCTCTCCTGGTCGGATAATCAGGCAAAAGACCGGTTCACTCTTTTTTAATTGATTTAATGATAATTGATTATTTCACTACAAACTAAAGTGAGTAGTTGAATGGTGAGTGGTTAAATTACCAATTACCAATTACCAATCACCAATTACCTATGAGAGCTGTGAGTAAGATTATTTTGGTAGTTCTTATTGCCATCGGAGTGTGCATAATCCTCGCCGTGGTGATAGTTAGCCGACTTGAATTCGGCGGCAGGGAGAGAGTTACAACTGACAGACAGCCGGAAGTAGTATTGGTTGAGGACGGAGGCAGTTGGCCTATGTTTCGCGGCGGACAGCAGCTTCTGGGCAGAGCGTCGGGGGCTTTGCCGGATTCGATGGTCCTTGTTTGGAAATTCAAAACTGATGGCGCAGTTAAGTCATCGCCGGCAATCGATGATGGTCTGGTTTTTATCGGTTCGGACGATGGAAATATCTACGCAATCGATTTGAAGACCGGAGACAGGGTATGGGCTTATAAAACCGGTGATGCTGTTGAGGCAACGCCGTGTGTAGTTGACGGCTTGGTTTTTACAGGGTCGTCGGATACTTTTCTCTATGCGCTTGATGAAAAAAGCGGCTCGCTTAAGTGGAAATATGAAACGGGCGCACAGATTCTTGGCGCTGCTAATTGGACGCGTTCACCGGATGGTCAGCGGACATGGATACTTGTCGGCAGCTATGACAGTAAGTTATATTGCCTGGATTCGGCAAATGGCCGGGTTGTGTGGACATACGAAACGGACAGCTATATAAACGGGTCGCCTGCGGTCGGTGAGGGAAAGGTGATTTTTGGCGGCTGTGATGCGATGATTCACGTAGTGTCGGTGGCTGACGGCAGTAAGGTAACCCAGATTGATGCCGGCTCGTTCATTGCCGCTTCTGCAGCTATTTTCGAAGGACAAGTGTACGTAGGAAATTACGATAATGTATTCATCAATGCTGATATTGCTGCCGGCGAAATCGTGTGGAGATATACGGACGCCGACTATCCTTTCTTTTCTTCGCCTGCAGTTGGTGACAACGTAATTGTGTTCGGAGGACGGGACAATCGCCTGCATTGCATCGGTCGTGATGACGGAAAAGTAGTCTGGACATTTAGGACACTGGGCGAAGTTGACAGTTCACCCGTTATTTGTGGCGATAAGGTGGTTGTTGGCTCAGAGGATGGGCGACTTTATGTAATACGGCTTTCCGACGGAAGTGAAGTGTGGTCGTATGAAATTGGCCGGCCCGTTACTTCGTCACCGGCTGTTGCCGGCGGGATGGTTGTTGTCGGCAGCGACGATGGTTATGTCTATGCCTTTGTTGCCGGGCGCTCGCCCTAATTTACTATTGACTATTTACTCAAACTGACCGATTTTAAGCCAAATATTGACGTAGATATTGTTTTAATAAGAACATAGTAGGATTTGTCATTCCTGCGAAAGCAGGAATCTATATTCTTGATAACCAATGAAAATTCGTGTTAATTCGTGGCTAAACACCAAAATTGCTCACTTTGATTATTTACTGTTTTTCAATAGTCAATAGATAATTGTCAGGTGAGGATAATTATGCTCGAACTGGTTAACGTGGCAAAAAGTTATCAGTCGCCGGGAGGCACTGAGCAAGTTTGTGTTCTGAAGGACATAACACTCAAGGTTAAGAAGGGCCGGTCCGTTGCCATAGTGGGGCCGTCGGGCAGCGGCAAGAGCACGCTGCTTAATATCATCGGGGCTTTAGACGAGCCTACGAGAGGCCAGGTACTGTTTGATGGCAGGGACCTGACCAAGCTAAGTGATGTTGAACTGGCCAGAATTCGCAACCAGGAAATCGGTTTCGTTTTTCAGTTGCATCATCTTTTGCCTCAGTGCACCGTCCTCGAAAACGTCCTGGTGCCGACCCTTGTGGACAAAAACCTCGTCTCGAAGAAAGAGGTTCAGGAAAGGGCGATTACTCTGCTGAACCGTTTGGGACTTAAAGACTGGTTGTTGCATCGGCCGGGCGAACTTTCAGCGGGGCAGCGCCAGCGCGTAGCGGTTGTCAGAGCTTTGATTAATGGGCCCAGGCTGCTGCTTGCTGATGAGCCGACCGGCTCACTGGATGAGGATGCGTCGCAAAACATAGCGGAACTGCTGGTTGAGTTGAACCGCACTGAAGCAGTTACGTTGATTGTCGTAACACATTCGGCCAAGCTCGCCGAGTATATGGGGCGAGTGTTGGAATTGAGCAATGGGGTGTTGAAGGATAGGGCAGGCCCGAGATGACTTTGTTGAGACTTGTTAAAAGAAGCCTTGGCTTTTATTGGAGGACAAACCTCGCCGTTTGCCTGGCTGCTATGGTCAGTACCGCTGTCTTGGCAGGCGCGCTGGTTGTAGGTGATTCAGTGCGCTACAGTCTTAAGATGATGGTAACAGCTCGCCTGGGGAGAGCGCAATTGGCTATTGCTGCACAGAACAGGTTCTTTAGAGCCGGGCTCGCAAATGAGCTGGCGGCAGAGCTGAATACAACCGTGGCGCCTGTATTGCAGTTGCGGGGCCTGATTGCCAATAGCAATGGCTCAAAGCGCGCAAACAGAATACAGGTGCTCGGCGTTGACGAGCGTTTTTTTAGCGTTGGAGCGGAGGGAAATCCTTTTGGTGATGATTGGAGTGAGGGGATTGTCTTAAATGAGCCGCTGGCAACAAAGCTTGAGGTTGGAGTGGGGGATGAGGTTGTGCTGCGAGCTGACAGACCTGCCTTGTCCCCACGGGATGTTCCGCTAATGCCGGATTCGGATTTGTCAATCGCCTTTCGGCTTGCGGTAAAGGCAATTGCCGGGCAGTCAGAGTTTGGCCGCTTCAGTTTGCAGGCAAATCAAATTGCCCCATTGAATGTGTACGTACCGATGCAATGGCTGCAGGAAAAACTCGACCGCAGCAACCAGGCCAATATGTTGTTAGTCGCTGCAAGTGCAAAGGATAGTATAACGGTTGAAAGGGCCAATGTTGCTATCAGGAAATGTTGGCAGCTTGCTGACGCCTCCCTTGAACTTCGCGAGTTGGACAGCCAGGACTTGCTTGAGATTCGCAGCAGCCGCATATTCATTGACGAGTCTTTGGGGCAGGCCGTGATGAATGCGGCCGACGGCGCTGTTGGAGTTTTGACCTATTTCGTGAACGAATTACATTCAGGTGACAGGACGACACCGTATTCAATGGTGACAGCTATGGGGCGATCGGCAGATGCCAACGGCCTTATCCCGATGAATATGCAGGATGGCGAAATCCTGATTAACCAGTGGCTTGCCGATGACCTCGGGGCGAAGGAGGGAGATTCGATTGAGCTTACTTATTTCGTCATCGGACCGATGAGAAAACTTGTGGAGCAGAAAAGCACTTTTCGGGTTCGGCAAATACTGCCTATGGACGGGCCCGCCGTCGACCCTGAATTGATGCCGGATTTTCCCGGCTTGGCGAATGTAGAGAATTGCAAGCGTTGGGACTCGAGCATCCCAATTGACCTTGACAGGATACGCCCGAAAGATGAGGACTATTGGGACCAATATCGTGGGACACCAAAAGCGTTTGTCACGCTTAAAGCCGGCCAGGATATATGGGCTAACAAGTACGGAAACTTAACTGCCGTGCGCTATCCACGGAGCAATGAGTCCCGCCCCTCCGAGGGGCGGGATGAGTCAAAGCAGGTTATAGCTGAGAGACTATTGAGCGCAGTTGACCCTGCTTCGGTGGGACTTTATTTTCAACCCGTGCGTGCACGCGGCATAAAGGCGGGGGATGAAGCGACTGATTTCCGTCAGCTTTTCCTCGGCCTCAGTATGTTTCTTATCGCAGCGGCCCTGGTGTTGATGGGTCTTCTTTTTGTATTTGGCGTTGAGAGCCGCAGCGAGCAGGTTGGAATGCTCCAGGCG
>JAUWBI010000112.1 GCA_030601745.1 Phycisphaerae bacterium | reverse complement strand
TTAAGCCGTTCGACCCCGCTTCGGTCAAAGAAATCGAAAAGGCAATCAAAAACAGCGACCTGAGCATCGCGCCGGTCGTGGACGGCAAACTAATCCGGCTCAACATTCCGCCGCTCAGTGAGGAAAGAAGAAGGCAGCTCGTCGGCCAGGCCAAACAAATGGGCGAGCAGACGAAGGTTACTATTCGCAACATACGAAGAGACGCAAATAAGCAGCTTGAAAAGGAGCAAAAAGACAAGCTCATCACCGAAGATGACCTCCAGACCGGCAAAAAACAAATCGACGATGTTACCAGGCAATACTCCGACAAGATTGATTCCGTAATCAAAAGCAAATCCGACGAGATAATGCTCGATTGACCTTGATAAAAAGTCGATAACTTATAAGTTGCCTAAGCCGGCCCCGCCGTTTTGCTTGCCCCACTGCCTTTTGGCAGGGCAAAACGTGGGGCTTCGCAAAATCGAAGCAGCGGGGCTTGTGCTTTTTAGAATGCTGTTTTGATTCGGAACTTTAACTTTCTTTCGGGGGATAAGTAATGCAAGCCGAAAAAAACCCAAAAGCCGGGCCGCAAAGAAAAACCCAAAAAAGAATACTCAAGTGGGTATTGGCACTTGCAGTCGTTTTGATTGTGTTAGCGTTTTTCCTTGTCCCTGCATTTGTATCGTCTGAGAAAGGCCGAAAAATAATACTGACCAGAATCAATAATTCCATCGACGGCCGGATAAATTTCGCCGGTCTTTCAATGAGTTGGCTCAAAGGAGTCAAAGTTACCGATTTCAATTTTCAAGACAGCGCCGGTCAAACATTAGTTAGAATAGGCCAAATTGAAACAAAACCCCACTATGCTGCCATTTTATTTGGCACTTTATCCTTTGGGAAAACTACAATCGATGAACCGGTAATTGTGATAAATCTTAAACCTAAGCAGATACATAAAACCAAGGTCTCACCGCAGAAACCTGCCGGTAATAAAGAATCGCAGCTGCCGATGATACCAATTAAAAAAATCGACCTCACTATCAATAACGGCAATTTGAAAGTAACCGATTCAAAAGCCAAAACCGTTGAGCTTTCGCAGATAAACTCGAAGGTAAATTTACTGCCGCCGCCCCGACAAACGAATTTCAATATAGATATGGCCGTCGTTGATGAAGGCACAGAGTCGAAGATTCACGCAGACGGACGGATTAGTCCCGGTAAGGCAAAAACCGGCTGGACTCTCAAAGGTACCTGCGGCAATTTCTCTGTTCAGGTCACCGACCTGAACCTCCCATCTTTAGCTCCCTTCTTCGCATTAGCCGGTCTTGACATCAAGGCCGAAGGACTGCTCTCCGCCAAGGTAACCGGCGAAATCAAAGATGGCCAAATTGATAACTTGAGTGCAAACCTGAAAGGCAGGGATTTGGACGTAACCGGCTCCGAACTAAAAGGCGACAGATTCAAGACCCGCATTTTAGATATTGACGTAACACTTAAAAAATCGCAGAAACTCATAAATATTCAGAAGCTGCAAATTCAAACCGACTGGCTGACAGCGCAGGCAACTGGCGATGTCCCGACCACGTTTGAGTCCTTAGCTGACTTCGTAAAAGCCGACTCAATTTACAACTTAAACGGCAGCTTCGATTGTGACCTCGCTGCGGCAAGCTCTTTAATGCCGCACACATTCAGATTGAAAGATGGAACGAAAATAACTTCGGGGCGGTTGAACGGCAACATCGAGACACTAACCAAAGCCGGCAAAAGAAAAATTTACGGCCACGGAAATCTCATCGGATTAGCAGGTGAAGTTGAGGGAAAAACGATTGCCCTGTCGCAGCCGCTAAGCGCGACCGCCGAAATAACTTCAGATAAAACCGGGGGCCTCGTTGTCTCCGCAAATAGTGTTGACCTGGAGAAGCTTCAGCCCTTTGCGGTGTTATTCGCATCTTTTCCGAAGGAAATGCAATTGGCCGGCACCGCCGAATCCGATATCTCCATTAGTGCCGAAAACCAGCACTACCGCATCATAACCGACTCGACAAAAATCAAAAATCTAAAGCTCAGCTATCCGGGGCAGAAAGCTTTTGAGCAAGAGGAAGTTCTGCTTATTTTTGAGGCCGAGGTCAATCCGGAACAAAAAGCTATCAATGTCAAAAAATTGCAGTTGATAAGTCCGCAGATAAAGATTCACAAGGGCGAATTCAGCCACGTAAGTAAAGCCGGCAAAACCAGATTAGAGGGGCAGGTTGACTGCGAATATGACTGGTCGGCCCTCAGCACTATTGCCGGGCCGTTCTTGCCCGAGGGCCTGAAACTGCAGGGCAAAAGAAAAGACGCTATCAATTTCACCAGCGAATACCCAACAGGCCGGACAGACAAACTCTTGGCCAATCTTAACACAAAGGCCAAATTGGGCTTCGAAAAGGCCCAGTATATGGGCCTCAATTTCGGCCCGACAGAGGTGGACATTCAAATCCGGAATGGTTTATTAAAGATTGCTCCGTTCTCGACGACAGTCAACAACGGCCAATTTAATTTTGCCGCCGAAGCCGATTTCAAGAAAAAACCGACACTATTGAGAACACCGGGGCCAATTGAAATAGCGAAGGATATTCAAATTAACGATGAGACAACCAGAAGGCTTTTGATGTATCTGAACCCCATCTTTGCGAACACCGTCAACGTTAGTGGCGTGGCAAATTTTAGCTGCGAGCGGCTTGCCATACCACTGGCGAGGGCTGCCAAAAATGACCTCGAAGTGGTTGGCACGATTTCGGTAAACAAACTCCGACTGCAGCCCTCGGATTTGCTCGGCACAATTCTTTCATTAGTCGGAACAGGCCTTCGGGAACAAGAAATTACCATTCGTCCGACAAAATTCGTTTTGCAGAACGGTTTTCTGAAATATGACGATATGCAAATGGATATTGGTGACAATCCGCTCAACTTCACAGGCGTTATCGGCCTGGATAAGAGTTTGAATATGACGGCAACTTTGCCTTATACTCTAAAGGGCAGAACGGTAAGGGTCGATAAAGAAACTGTCGCCCAGAGGATATCGCTGCCGCTTAGAGGCACCATTGACAAGCCCGTACTCGACCTCGGCAAGCTGTTTGAAGAGCAATTAAGAAGGCAATTAGAGCAGGAGTTGCTAAAGGGCCTTGAGGGATTGTTTAAGTAAACAAGGCCAGGCGTAATTCAAAGTCGAAAGGGCACAGAGATGTTGAAGAAGCTTTTGTCCACACCTACCACACATCTCGGCAAGGCCGGCCGCTTTGCAGTCTTTCAAATTAAACTCTGGTCGCACTGTGCAAGACTGCTGAAGAAGAACCGCGCAGGCCAGCAGGCCGCCGCCCTCTCATATCATACAATCTTCGGAATTGTCCCGCTGACTATCTTATTACTTTTAATATTTCGATTATTCCCCGCTTATAGTGACGTAGGCGAGAAAGTAAAAAATGTAGCTTATGAGCAGCTTCATCTCTCAACCATTGAATATACCCCGGACCCCGAAAAACCGGATGAAAAAATAATGCTTACGGAATATCTCGACAACACAGTCGGAGGTTTCCTCACAAGATTAGATGAAGGTTCCATCGCGCTCTTTAGTGCTGTAATTGTTATCTGGGCTGCGCTGGCTTTGCTATTGACGATAGAGAGGGCGTTTAACAATATCTGGCACGTTGCTCGCAGCAGGAATTTTCTGCACCGAATAATCAATTACTGGGCACTCCTGACGCTTGGGCCGTTGCTTTTCGGCCTGGGAGTGTACGCCAGCACAAAATATGCTGCTCTGGCACAGATACAAGAAACCGTCCTGTCAAATATCGCCCCAGCTCTTCTGTCTTATATCGTCGCGACTGTCGCCTTTTTCCTGCTTTACTTTGTTTTGCCGAATACAAAGGTTCAGGCAAAAGCCGCTATCGGGGGAGCGGCAGTGGCTGCATTGGTCTGGAGTTTTGCCAAGTGGGGCTTTGGCCAATACGTTACGGAATTTATCCCTTACAGTAAGGTCTACGGGGTTATGGGGCTCATACCACTGAGCGTCTTCTGGATTTATATTACGTGGCTTATCGTTTTGTTCGGCCTGCAGTTGACATTTACCACTCAGCACTTAAAGACGCTCGACGCCGCCGAGATTGCCGCTGCAAAAAAAACAGAGGAATATTTCATAGCTAACGACCTTACCGCTATCAATATTGTGCGCGAGATTGCCGCTGCCTTCCAGAAAAATCAAGCTCCGGTCTCGCCTGAGGTTATATGCAGCAAACTGGATATACCCGCTGAATTCAGCGAAAAGATACTCGACCATCTCATTGCCGGCGGGATTATAATCAAGACCTCTGAACCAAAGCTTGGTTTTGTTCCGGCAAAAGAGCCGGCCAATATCAGATTGTCCGATATTGGCGCAGCCGTAGCCGAAGTTAGTTTTGCACAGTCAACAACCGACCAGCCGGACACGCTCGCACAAATAACTCAATCCCAGCGAAACGCTCTGGCCCAGTACACCTTAAAACAAATCCTCGGGGACACCAAAACACAATAAAGCAGGGAAGTAACCGAGCTTTTCTTACCGCCGAGTTCGCCCCCGCCCCTGCGGCAGGGGCGGGGTTCGCAGAGGCCGCTGAGTTTTTTGATTTTAATTTTTTCTCTGCGCTCTCAGCGTTCTCTGCGGTGGCTCCTGTCTGCCTTCTTTATCGCTTCCGCTTCAACTCCTGATAGCGCCGAATCTCCTCCATCGGCACTGCTGTCCACAGATACTGTTTATTTAACCGGCCATCGGTTTTAGTTATTTCAAGATGGTCGATTATCTTGCCGTCGATATCGATGGTATCCATAGTGAGTTTATTGCCTTTGATGTGAAACAAACAGAAGTGATGTATCTTCTTTGCGCTGGCGTGGTAGCACGTCGCCTCAACATTAGATAGTCCCGCACCGCCGCCGCCGGAGGTGACATAAGTTACAAAACTGCCGTCGGTTCCGGGTGCCGGGGCAATGGGGCGAAATCGCTCGTACTGATGTGAATGGCCCGTCAGGACAAAATCGACGCCGGCTTCGGACAAAGTCCGCAGCGCATCCGGATACCCCCACTTCGACCAATGCCCGCCGAAATTAATGCTTGGTATATGATAGCTCACGAATTTCCATCGGGCCTTGCTGCTTTGCGCATCGGCCCAAATCAGCTTCAACAGTTCTTCGCTTCTTAGGTCACCGGATACGTTGTCAACACAGAAATAGTGCACCGGCCCATAGTCGAAACCATAGTTGTTTTTCTCTCCTTCTAAAATCAGCAGTTTTTCGAAATAGCCATTGCCGCGGTCGTGATTGCCCTTGGCAATATAGACCGGAACCGTTTCGGCCAGACCCTTTAATGGCTCAAAAAATTGCGGGCCCCATTGCTCGTAACGGCTGCCACGCGACACCAGGTCCCCAACGTTGACCACGAAATCAACCTTCTTATTCATCATCAACTCTACCAATTTCCGGTGAGTACCGGGGTTGGTGCGACTGTCACCATAGACGATGAATCTGGCCTCATCCGTATCAGCCGGTGTAGTGTGAAATTTATAAACTTTGCTTTGAGCCTCCGGGCCAATAACGCGATATTTATAAACCTGGCCGGCCTCTAAATCTTCAAGCCATACTTTGTGAATGAAAGCCGTTTTTGTAACAGTCCCTTTGCCATCTTTTTTAGTTTCGTATTGCACTTTCTCTGGCGTGCTCTCGACATATCTTTCCGGCTCTCGGTTTCTCCAATAATATAATCTACTGGGTCCTTCCGTTTCGGTTTCCCACATCAGGGCGGCCCGTTCCTGATATACACGAAGCAGCATCGGCCCTTTCGTTATTCCGAACTGTCTCTTTTGGAACATACTCCGGGATGGAGCTATCTCACAACCGTCTGCTGTTGTGAGAACAACAACCAAAGCCGCAATCAAACATACCAACGGTAAGAGTGAAACACTGCTGACTATTCGGGTATCTCTACGAGGCTTACTAATACTCACAGTTTTGTACTCCTTAAAAAAGTTGGCTAATAATTCTTTGCCAGAATTAGATTTATCAAAGTGTCGCCGGCATTGTAAATAAAAACTACCCCAAAGACAAGCAGAAACACCGAGCAAATCAGCAAAACAATTCGCTGGCTCCGAGGCCCGAGCAAGCCGCTGCCTTTGAAACTCGCCCACGACAAGACGCCCAGCCAGACAAAATCGCACAGCCAGTGAACAACGGCGAATAATCCAAAGGCCCAGATTCCAAATCCTTTAGCGGTTGTTGCAAGAGCCAATCCTATCGTAGCCCACCACAGCAGGAAATAAGGGTTGCCTGCCGACAGTATTACCCCGGCCAGCACCGGCGTGGATTTCGTAACTTTGGCTTGTTCTTTTTCCGCCGAGCGCAAATTACGGAGCATCTGGATTGCCATAACCAGCAGGAACACTCCGCCGGCCAGACCGATTATGATTTTGGCATTCGTTGATTTGAGCAGTTTGTCCATCCCCAACATAATCAAAATCATCAGAGGAAATTCGATAATCCCGTGCCCGACGGCGATAAGTGTCCCGGCCCATCGAGACCGCGTCCCCATCGCCACCGCCGCCGCCGTTACCGGCCCCGGCATCATCACCCCCGAAAGCGATATTCCGACCACCCCAAATAAAAAAAACAGCAAACTCACGAATTCACCAGCTCTCAATTAATATAAAAATAATAGAATACCTCTAACTTAACCCCAATTCGATTAAAAGGCAATATCCCGCCGGTTTTTTACTTGATTTCCAGCCAGAAACCAGCTATAGCCAAGATAAGCACGATGTAGCGGTGCCCTTTTTGGTGCGCCGGGAAATATTAACAATTTTTTTGAGAAGGAGAAAAAATGAATAAGAAAAAATGCCTTAAAATCTTCTTTGCTGTATTTGGATTTCTTTTTTTCATTCAACAATTTGCATTATGCTCCTCTGTCTATGTATCTGCGGGTAGTAACTTGGTAGAGGTTGATTTAAACTCAGGTCAGACCCAGTTAATTGCGTCTTTAGCGGACTATACCGACCAAAACCCAAGAGGTGTAGCTCGAAACTCAGAAGGCGAAATATACGTAAGTGTAAGTAATAATTGGTCTAATCGAATTTTAAAAATCAATCCCAATGGCAGTCAGGAACCTACTATAGAGTATTTTACTTCCCCAATTTCTTTTCGATATGGTTTTGGACAATTGGACTTTAATTCAAAAGGACATCTCTTTGCCGCTGGAGATAAGAATCAAGTCATTTATGAATTCGATCAACGGGGAAACAAGGTGTCTGATATCGGATTAGATGGTGGATATAGTTCTTATAATAATAATGTGGGACTTTTTACTAATGGGGATATTCTATATTCTGTAGGATATTTCAGTCCTCGTGTACTCTCTCGATACGATACTTCAGGTGAAGTGATTACTGGGGGAGTATATGATGAACTTACTTTTTCAAGTGAATTTTATCCTGCATCATTAACTCAAAGTCATAATGGTAATTTGGCTATTGGGGGTGGAAGAGATGGTACATTATTATGGGAATATGATTTGACTACTAAGACCACAAGCTTGTTGTTCGATTGTAAAGACTTTGGCCGTTCCACTTTTGTTCAATATGATCCTTTTAGTAATAGTTATATCGTTCCTTCCAATAATGGACTTACTTTATTGAATCCTGATGGCTCATTTATAAAGGAAATTACAGGACCTGATTTACAGAACTCATGGTCTATATCAAAACCATTTGTAATCCCCGAACCCACCACGCTGCCGGTTGCTGATGCGGATGGGCCGTATACTGTTTATGTTGGTGATACGCTCACTTTGGACGCAAGCGGGTCAACGGATGCGGACGATGATATTGTATCCTATATGTGGGATCTTGATGATGATGGTACTTTTGAAACAGATGCAGGTGGGGAAGCTGTCTTTGATGTAAATTATTCACACTTAGAGTCTATCGGCCTTCTTGTTGACCATATATATAATATCCATCTGAAAGTAACTGACAGTGAAGGGCAAAGCGATGTAAATGACAGCACACTTACAATTGAGCCGAAACCTGCACTTTGGGTTGCTGTTGACATCAAGCCGGGCAGTTGTCCGAATCCTGTTAATGTCAAAAGCTCAGGCGTCCTGCCAATAGCTGTCTTAGGGACAGAGGACGTTAATGTAATCACCATCGACCCAACATCTATCCGGTTAGCTGGTGTTGAGCCAATCCGCAGCGGTTATGAGGATGTAGCTACGCCGGTATCGGATAGTAACGACTGCAACTGTATCACAGACGGCCCCGATGGATTCCTTGACCTTACCCTGAAATTCAAGACTCAAAGAATTGTAGAGGCCATTGGTGACGTCAACGATGGTGATGTGCGGGTACTTACGCTTACCGGCGTTTTATTTGACCCAATGCCCCTTGAGACGCCTATTGAGGGAGCCGATTGTATCCTGATTCGTGGAAGACATAAGCCCATAAACCCAGCGGATATTAACAAAGACGGCGTGGTTAACATACTTGATTTTGCCATATTTGCACAAAACTGGCTGCAATCGAGCATTGTAGACGAATAAACCTCCACGTTCTTTCTGCTCGGCTTGCCCCGTCAGAAGTAAGGTGCCAGACCCCAAGCGGACTTCTAACGGGGCTTGGCTGCGGCAATTACGAAAAGACGGAAAAAATAACAACAGCAATTTTTCAACTACAAACCCAAAACCCCAAGTTTTAGTCGGCTTCTGAAAAAGGCCATTTCAATGGTCTTGTGGACGAAGGCAGTAGGTTTCCGCAGATGCTTGCATCGAGGAAAACCTTTGCCGAGGACACCAAGCCGGCAAAAACATAATCCGTGTCGATCCGGGTCAATCCGTGTCAATCTGTGTCTAAAAAACCCAAAAACTACAAACTCAAAACCCCTCTGTGCCCCCTGCGGTTATTTTCGCTTTTTCGCAATACGATATACGCGATACGCAATACGAAACTTACTCTCCAATGATTTTTACCAGCACTCTCTTTTTTCTTTTGCCGTCGAACTCACCGTAAAATATCCGCTCCCACGGCCCGAAATCAAGTGCGCCGCCGGTAACGGCTACGACCACCTCTCTGCCCATCACGCTGCGCTTCAGGTGGGCGTCCGCGTTGTCCTCGAAGCCGTTATGCCGATACTGCGAATACGGCTTTTCGGGTGCCAATTTTTCCAGCCAGACCTCAAAGTCATTGTGAAGCCCGGACTCATCATCGTTGATAAAAACGCTGGCCGTAATATGCATAGCGTTACAAAGCACAAACCCTTCTTTGACACCGCTTTCCCTCAGGCACTGCTCAACTTCCGGCGTGATATTGATAAACTCCCGCCGACCTCTTGTGTTAAACCACAGCTCTTTCCTGTAACTTTTCATAATCTTTTTCTCCCATTGGTTAGCTCGTAATTCGCAGTCTATGAACTATGAACTCATAACTACGAACTCATAAGCAGTTTTCGATATACCGCTTCGATAGTATCAACCATTTTTTCCGGTGCGAATTTTTCTTTTACAAAGTCTCTTCCTTGTTCGCCGAGTTCGTCTCTCAAATCTTTGTCTTCTATCAATTCCGCACAGGCCTTCGTCAATTGCTCGACATTCTCCGGCTCAACAAGTCGGCCCGTGCTCTCATTTACAACTTCTTTTGCACCGTCGATGTCGAAAGAGATGGCCGGCTTGCTGCACAGCATCGCCTGCGGCAGCGTCCGGGCGAGGCCTTCACGCAGCGAGCAGTGCACGAGTATGTCCGATGATTGTATCGCAAGTGGAATTTGTCCTGGCGGCAAAAGGCCCGTAAATTTGATTTTTTCAGCTAACCCTAATTGCCGGACCTGTTCTTTGAAGTGGTCAGCCAGATTCCCGTCTCCGACAAACAGCCAAACAGCATTTTCAAATCGTTTCGAAAGCTCTTTGGCCGATTCGATAATATATTTATGTCCCTTGAGCATAAATAGTCGCGCAATGGTGACAAGCACAATCGCATCTTCGCCGATTTCATACTTTCGGCGAAACGCTTTCCGCCGCTCCTGCGGTATCGACTCTAAAAAATCATCCTCCTCGATAGCCGAATAAGCGGTAACAAACTGCTCAGGCCGACCGATACCCGCACCGGTCACCTGGGCGGTCATCGCATCAGCGACGCTGATAAAGAAATCCGTTCGTTTCGCAGCGGATTTTTCAACGGCAATATAAAATTTATTCAAGGCTCTGCTTTGATAAGGGTGAAACGCCAGACCGTGTATCGTGTGAACTACTGCCGGCAAATTTTCGCCCCATTTCCCTTTTAAGCTATAACCGGCAAATCTGCCTAATATCCCCGCCTTGGCTGAATGGGTGTGGACGATGTCGGGCTTAAGTTGCTTCAGCAGCTTCTTGATTTTGTGATAACTTATGATGTCGTAGAAGGGACAAATCGGGCGAATTAGTTTATCAACCGTTATCACTTTATAGTTTTGATTCTTTGCCTGATTGAACAGTTCGCCTTCGGGGCCTATGGCCGGGCCGGTGATGAGCGTGACATCGTGTCCTCGCTGCGCCAGCAGCTTGCAGGTAATAAGGGTATTTTCCTGCGCTCCGCCGAGTATCAATCTTGTTATTATGTGAACAATTTTCAATATTTAACCCACACCAGACACAGCCCGGCAGCGGGGGCGATTGGTCCTGCTGCGGTTCGCTCTTTTGCTTCGAGGATTTGTTTTATCTTTTCGTGCTTCCATCTGCC
>JAUWBI010000042.1 GCA_030601745.1 Phycisphaerae bacterium | reverse complement strand
TGTCAAACCGAAAACAAAAAACTTGTCCTGAGCGAAGTCGAATGGATCCGTGGTTAAATTTTACTTGACATCTAACTTTCTATGAAGTATAATACATATCTAACAATTAAAAAGTCAATACAGTATCCTAAATTCGGAGGGTTCAACAATGGCCACCGGACTCAACCCATACAACCGGAGTTTATCCTCGAAGTTTATCCTCGAGAAGTTGCTCCTTGACCTCGAAACAGAGGACCCAGACCTCGAAACAGAGGACCCACAAATTCCTCGCTCTACTCTCTCCTATCGTCGCTCTACATCTGTCGAGAACGCTCTACAAATCGCACCTTTTTATGCAAAACAAAGCCAATTTGCTGGATGCTCAAATGAACGTAACTTCTTTTATAACAAAGGATTATGAAAGAAATGACATTTTCGCAGTCCCGGAAAACAAAGCCAATTCAAACCCAATCAAACCCAATTTCTCTCTTACCCAAATCCCCCAGATTGCCTCATTTTTCTCTTTCCTCTTTTGGCCGATGTTTCCACCTGCGGTGCAGCCACCAGTATTGGCTCGGGTCTTCACGCACGAATTCCTCAATTGCCCTGGTATATTCCGCCGTAATCCACTCTAACGGCTCGTCCTTTTCAGCCCATTCTTCCGGCAAAATAACGCGATTAACCCCGATTTCGAAGTAAAAACGATTATCAACTCTCCTGCTGTACCCCACTCCTATCGGTATATTATTGGTAATAGCAAGCAGCCCTATGCTCTTATAGGTACTGGCTTTACGCCCGAAGAAATCGACAAATATCCCTTTTTTGCCCGCATCCTGGTCGGCAATAAAGCACAGCGTCGCACCCCTCGAAGTCATCTCTCCCATCAGCTCAGCGGCGCCTTTCTTATCGATTATCTTCTGGCCGGCCCGCCGCCGGACGTCGTATAAGTACTTGTTAATAAACTTGTTATCCAAAGGCCGGGCAATACTATAAACATTAAAGCCGAACAGCCCTAACATATAGCCCATAATCTCAAAGTTGCTGTAATGACTGGCGACCATAAGCATCCCCCCGCCCCCTTTCATCAGCCATTTGGCCCTTTCAGCGGTTTTGAATCGTGAATAATCCCGCCAGTTATTTTTTTTCACCAATCGCGGCGTAAACAACACATCAATCGCCAGCATTGCAATATGCTCGAAGCTTCGTCGGGCTGTCTCCCATATCCATTGTTCGCTTTTTTCCGGGAAGCTTGCACGAAGATTGTCCAGAGCCCGCTTACGGCCGCGATGATAGTGTTTCCATAACAATCGGCCGAGGAAACAAGCGGTCCTTAGATTGGTTTCAACATCGAACAGGTAAAGAAAAACCACAAGAATCCGCAGTGCAATGTAGCTCACCCAATCCATAAGCGGATTGTGTTTTTTCTTTTTCTTCTTTCGTGGGGCCATATCAGCCATAAGCCGTGATTTTAGACTCAAAATCGCCACTGTCAAGCTTTAGGATGTCGTATTTCGTATTGCGTCGTGCGTATCGCGTATTGCGGTTAAATGGAAAAAAGAAAAAGGGCTGAGGGTGTTTTATACCCTCAGCCCTTTGTTAAAACATTGTGTCAGCGTCTGTTCCCACGCGTGTGGGGCCGGCCATTACCATTGTTATCATTACGAGGACTAATTATTCTGACAGTATCGGTGCCGTAGAAATATTGGCCGGTTTTTAAGTTACCGACGACCTGCAATTCCACTTTGCCATTATCAGAGACAGCATCCATCAATTTGGCTTTATCGAACAATGCAAAAATGCTTACCCCTTGCCTGCGGGACTCAATAACACGTTGACTCATCGCTTCGATGCCGCCGGGATATAGCAGAAGCGGCTCATTGCTGTCAATTTGGTCTCTGGTAACGCCTTCGGGTAAACGAAGCAGCACCAATATTTTTGGCTGCCTGCTGTGTCGGCTGATTACGCGAGGAACTATCCGCAGAAGTGATTCCAGCGACTCAATGAGGGTTATAACGACGTGATCCGGCTGAGAATCACGTATGCCGTCATTTACAATTAACTGGATGATGTGCTCGCCACCGGGTAGTTCAATACTGACAATAGGGCCTGTTGCGGTAAACGTGTTGCTGTCAATGGTCCATCTCCAGGTGTATGTTAGTCCATCGGCGTTACCATCGAACGAAGCGGAGCCATCGAGAGTTACTTGCCTCAGGCCCTCGAGGCCGGCATAGACAGTCTGGTCCGGGCCGGCATCGGGGAAGCCCGCGGTAATCTCTTTGCCGGCGTCTTCGGCGCGGACGTCCGGCTCGTAATAGAGGTATGCTTTGCTGTCTGGGATGAGAGCGCGGACAGGGAACCGCGCCTTAACCTGAAGCGTAAAGGTGCGCTGCTCGCCGCTGACCAGGCCATCGACATAGAGGATTACCTTTCGCCCGGCTACTTCGACCCGGCTGACAGTCCCAGCCTCGACAAGGGCATTGAGGGACTCGCGTACCGGCGCAAATCCTGTGGGCACGCCCACATCAACGATCATCATTCCGGACTCGCCCACCTGGCCAAAATAGCGGACGACGACGGTAACGTTCACAATATCGTCTATATTGACGTGGTTGGCATCATAAGTTACCTCAAGCGCCATACCATTTTCAACAATCTGGTCGGCGAGGAAGACGTTAAAGCGACGGACGAGCTGGAAGCGCGCCTCGCCAGAGCCGGTGGCGCTCAGTTCGATACCGGTCGCCACGGGCAGTTCCGCAATCTGGAGCACATCGAAGTTGCTGCTGTCAACGGTGAACTGCGCCAAGACGCTGGTATCGGGTGCCGTTGCGGTTATGGTCAAGTTGACGTTGCGTGTTTGTGTTCGGGCGGCGGTCATCAGGGCCTTGAGCGCCATGACGGTGTCCTGGGTGCTGCCGAATCCACCCCGGCTGTTCTGCTGCAGGGCAAGCCACTTGATGGCATCGTTGGCCTGTGGCCTCTGGGTTTCGATGAGAGCCAGGGCCGCATAAGCGGTGGTCTCAACGGCATAAGGCTCCCAGTGGATGCCGTTACCGTCTCTGATGGCAATTTCCAGCAGTCGGCCAATGACCGTATTGGCTGCGTTGTTGTTGAGGCGGGCAAGGGCCAGGGCGGCGATGGCGAGCGCATAGGGGTCGTCCCAAGCGGACAACATATTGTTCCTGAGATATTGGGTCGCAGCGGTCAGTGTGCCCGGTGTGGCCGCACCGTAGTCGGCGAGGGCAATGGTGACATAGGCTGTTGGTGCGAAGGCTGCCGCGGCGCCATCCGCCCGCCTGGCAAGGTGTCTGAACCCAAAGTGCTTCCATGAGCCGTCAGGTAACTGGCGCTGCTCGATCCAGTCGGCGGCCCCGGTGAGAACGGTTTCGTCGATGGTCATTATGTCCCGGGCACTGCTGAAAGTACCGAGAACGAAGGCAGTCAACCACAGACTGCCCGATGCATCCCTGTCGCCGTAGCAAGAAAACGAGCCGTCCTGCCGTTGGTACGTCAGTTCGCGCTGGTAGCCGGTGGTGATGAAATATTCGGCCTTGGCGCGGACTTCCGGATTGAGTTGGTCCGTTGCGTCAAGGTAGTGCAGTACTTCGATATCCGGCGCCAATTTGACCATATTCTGTTCGCCACATCCGGTGGGCAGGCGGAGGAGGTTGTCGAGACCGTTGATGCTCTGGGCGACTAAGCTCGGAGTGATGCTCAAAAGAAGTTTTTCCGAACCGGGTACTCGGTAATCGGGCATCGTAGTATCGAGTGTTACCGTCTTGCCCGCACGAATCATCCCGTTGGTGACAAGCTCGCGCTGTGTACCCTCGGGTTCGACGAGGAGCTCTTTGCGTACGGCGTCGGCACGCAGGGACGAGCGGAGAGTTACCTCGAGGGTGTTACGTCCGAGCTGGGTTGGCTGAATCAAGAACGAGGCCAATCCGACGGAGTTGGCGTTGACCAGCACCTTCTGGGCACCGTCTTCGAGCAGGTCAAACCACTCGGCGTCGGCCAACTCGACGTGGACGAGCTGGGGCGTGTCGAGGTAGTTGAATATCTGGATGCGGACTGGGAACTGTTCGCCGCGGGTAACGGCGTATGGCAGGTCCGGCTCGCCGAAGAACTCCTGAAAGACCAGGAGCTCGGATTCAGCGATACCAAGGCCGTTGTTCGACGTAGAGACTGCATGCAGCCGCCAGGTGGTGATGCTGTCGGGAGCGGTCAGGTCGATGGCTGCGGTTCCGTCCGGCTGAGTGAGCAGGTCGGGCATCCAGAGCCACGTTTCCGGGAAAAACTGGCGGATACGGGTCACCTCGGCGAGGGGGTCGTCATCACCATCCGGGGGTGGCGCTGGGCCTCCTCCACCGGGTGGTGGGCCACCACCTGTCCCCCCGCCTGTCCCGCCGCCCCAGCCGGGCCAGACGCGCCAGCCGTAAGGTACGTCGATAGTGTCCGAGACCAAGACCTGGAGGCCGGCCTCATCAAACACATCGTAAGCGCCGAAGATAGACTGATGCGTTTCGGATTGGGGTTCCATAAAGCGGCGTTCAAGTTCGTTGAATACCTCAAGCATATTGAGCCGGCCCTCGTTGAGGGCATAGACCGACTCGTCGACGATGGCCAGGCCGACCATCGCTTCGGTGTCAGCCTGGACGGAGACCTGGACCGGGTCGCCGGGAAGGACCTGTTCGGCATCGAACTGCACCTCGAGCCCGGCTGCATTATCCATTGCCACTTCAAGCGGCAGCGCGTGGGCCGATATTTCGTTGTTCGGATTGATGGCGTAGGCTACAACCCTGGCGGCGGGCACCATCTGCTGCGTGGCCTGGAACACGAACTGGGAGGCGGTTGTGGCATCCGACCACACGGTGCGGCCGTTCGCAAAGACGTCGTAGTAGACCGTCGCGTTGTGGGTCTGGAACACATCGATGGTGACGATATCTCCGACGTGGATGGTAGCATCCGAAACCCGTCTGAGGTGAAGGAAGCTGTCGCTGGGTGAATAAGCCGCATAAATGGTCAGCTCGGCATCGGCACTGGCGCCGTTTGCACTAACCGAACTGCGGATGCGAGCGCAGGCCGTACCCTCAGGCGCAAGAAACGACATGGTGGCGGAGCCATCGACATTCGGAAGCAAGTGAGTTTCCGTGGTGAGCACGCTGCAGTATTCTTCATTCGTTGAGGTATTCAGCCGTACCCCACCCAGAGCCACCGGCGCGGAACCCTTTACCGGAGACCCCGGCCCAGGACCAGGTGGTGGCGGCCTAACCGGCCACCATTCATCGAAGTATTCGCATGTAACCTCGGCGGAGACGGTGACGGGTTGACCGTCCGGCGTTTCAGCAACGAGGAGGACATCAAATGGCTGGCCTGGAGTGATGGATTGTGACAATGCAATGAGCTGATGTTGGATGGTGGAGTCCACTATCTTGAGCAGTTTCGTGGCTTCTTCTTCGTGGCCCGATGTGTCGGTGACCACGACCTCAAGCTGAGCACTGCCGGCGCCGCCGGCGCCGGGTGTGCCGCTTACATAGCCTACTTCGGGCAGGAGGAAGTCCGCGCTTCCGCCGGACAGGGTTGCGGTATAGGTTGCGTATTCCTCCCAGACGCCCACATAGCGTTTGGCCCGCACTTCGATGTTGCCGTCGACGGGCTTGCCAAAGAAGTAGTTTGCGTTGACGGTTCCGGAAATGTCTTGATACACGAGGAAGTAATCCTGCGGCGTGACGAGTTCGACCTCAAAGCGTGGCAGGACATACTTTTCTACGCGGACATCAACAGTACCGGAGGCCGAACCGGATTCGGCAGTAATTTTCCACGTGCCGAAATTAAGCTCGCTGGCGAGGTCGAGTTTGAAAGGCGCCACACCGAATGCGTTTGTCGTCAGGGACTTTCGGAATATCTTGATGCCTTTGCCGTCGGTGATTTCAACGCTGACCTCGGAGGAGGCGGGCCGCAACTCGTTGGTCAACACCAGGACACGGGCCTGGATGGTCTGCCCAGGTTTATAGATGGGTTTGTCGGTCTCGATAAGGAGCACCGGCATCCGGCGCACCTGGACCTGAGCGGTAAGGACTTTCTCGACGCCTTCGGCCTCGATCTCAAGTGTATATGGCCCGGGCGTGACATCGGGGGTGTCGAACCGCGCCGTGAGCCGGCCACGGTCATCCGTAACACCCTCGAAGACCTGCGAAGCCGTCGAAGCGTCTGTCCTGAACCATACCGCTACGTGGACGACAGCAGGACTTTGGTCGGCGATGGTTACCGCGGTGGCAGAGACCGTAACGGGGTTCCCGGCGTACAGCGTCTTGGGCGCAAGCACGACGACGCTGACGGTGTCCTGGCAATCCGCCACGAACGCCGATAGGCCCATCGCCAAAACTACAATAACGACTGCCACAATTTTTGCTTTCTTTACCATTTTTTGCTCCTTTCCAAAATTTATGATAAATATTATGACGGCACAGGCAACACACCTATACCCGATTTACGTAAGTTGAGTCTGTTTTGAGCCGGCTAAAGCAAAACTATAACTTTGGAAGGCAGGTTCGGTATGAAAGAAATACGAATTATGATGACAAACAAAAATATTATGATAATTTCTTGAGCCTACCTTCGCTCTTAATCTAATATAATTTTACCACCAAAGCCATTGCTTTTGCAAGCAATTTTTTACAAATTTTCAAAATTTTTTTTGGCCATAAAATCGGCCAGTTTGGGTAACTTTAAGGGATTCCTATTGCAAACGGGTGAATAGTTACCATAATATTAGCATTGAGGAGGAAAAGAGGCCAAAGGGGGAACTTAAGATATCCATTAGGAAGGACTGAAAATGAAGGAATTCAGTCGGCTCACACTGGTTGCGACGCTGTTTTGTTTGCCTTTTTTGCAGGGAGGATGTTTGAAATCATCGAAAAGCGGCGTTTTCAATACTGAAAACGCTGTTCGCCGCAGTTATGAAACGCCTTCTGCGTCGCCGGCTTACGAAAGAGCGGTCAATGAATCTGCTCGGGATATTCCCGTAGCTTACGATGTTGACATCGTGGTTGTCGGCGGAACATCGGGCGGCGTGGCTGCGGCTGTCGAAGCAGCGCAGAAAGGTGCGAGAGTTTTTCTCGCAGCGCAGCGGCCGTACCTCGGCGAGGACATCTGCGGCACGTATCGGCTGTGGCTTGAGCCGGATGAAGAGCCGACCTCGCCGCTCGCCAAAAAGGTTTTTACAAGGCCACCCGCCCCGCCGCTGGTGGGAAAGGGAATCACTCTCACGTACAAAGCGGACAAGCCGTCCGCCGGCGTTCATAAAGACACCCGGCCGCCATCGCTGCTTACTGACGGCAAGTGGGGCAGCGCGGTCTCGCAAAGCGTTCAGTACAACGGTGACGTAACCATTACCGCTGACCTAACTGGAGAACATCACCTCCGAAAGGTCCACGTGATGGTCTATCAGCGAGACAATGACTTCGAAGTCGAAAGCGTGACCGTTTCTGTCAGCAACAACAGTCAACAGTGGAAGCAGGTTGCGGTCATCAAGAATGAAATGCTCGGTAAAGGCGCATACGAAAGGTCGGCGATAAACCTTTCGGCACCGGTGACGGAAAAGGCCCGCTACGTGAAGCTTGTCATCAAGAAAAGCACAAACGTCAATAGAATCCTTTTGGGTGAAATTGTGATAGAGGATGAGCAGTCATCCGCCAGGTCCGCTGAAAGTCCTCGCGCTGCAACTGCGGTAACACCAATGCAGGTGAAGCGGACGCTGGATGAGGCGCTGCTTGAAGCAGGCGTTCAGTTTTTGTTTGGCTGCTATGCGACGGACGTTCTTCGCGATGCGAGCGGCAACGTCGCGGGCATCGTTATGGCGAACCGTTCCGGGCGGCAGTCGGTCAAGGCCAGGGTCGTCATCGACGCGACACCGCGGGCGGCAGTAGCAAGGATGGCCGGTGTCACCTTCCAGCCGTACCCAGCCGGGCTGCAAACTTTTAAGCGCATCGTTGTCGGCGGCGAGGTCCGCAGCGGCAAAGACATCCGAGCACGAAAGATGCCCACGCCAGTCCCGACCAAAGACAGCCTTAGGCGCGAGGCCATCGAGTACACGCTCAAAATCTTTATGAAAGACGGCTCGTTCGCGTCCTTTGCTGAAGCCGAACAAATCGCCCGCGATAAAACCTGGCATCCGGAACAAGGGGACGCTTCAGAGGTGCTCTTCCAGGTGCCGCCCGACTCAATGAAAGGCAAGAAAAGTTTAGCCGGCGCCTGGCCTGGCGCGGAAAAGGTCACTCTGGATGTGTTCCGACCTATGGCCGCTAAACATCTATTCGTGCTTGGCGGCTGCGCAGATATATCCCGCGATGCCGCAGAGAAACTGCTTCGGCCTTTGGAACTAATGAAAATGGGCAGTCGCATCGGCGCTGCGGCTGCTTCGGAGGCAAAGCGGATACGAAGGCCGCGCAATGTGAAACTACGCGGCAAGCCGGTAACGCCCGTCACATCGGGCGACGTTCGAGAGAATTTGACCGGGATACATCGGATGCAAACTAAGATTGTGACGGTTCCTGCCGACAAGCGGGCTGTGCCGGTGCTTGGGGAATATGATGTCATTATTGTCGGCGGCGGCACAGGCGGAGCGCCCGCCGGCATCGCGGCGGCCCGGCAGGGGGCGAAGACTCTCGTCATCGAGTACCTCCACGGACTCGGCGGTGTGGGTACGCTCGGCCTTATCGGCAAATACTACCACGGCTATCGTGTGGGCTTTACCAGTGAAATCGACCAAGGTCTGGAAAAACTTGGGGGCAGTGAAGAAGGCGACAGCGGTAAAGGGCAGGCGTGGAATGTCGAACTGAAGATGGAGTGGTATCGGCGTGAGCTGCGAAAGGCCGGCGCGGATATCTGGTTCGGCACGCTCGGCTGCGGCGCGTTCGTGGAGAACGGGCGCATCAAGGGCATCGTAGTCGCAACACCCGAAGGGCGCGGAGTGGTACTTGCAAAGGTAGTCATTGATTCGACCGGCAATGCCGACATTGCTGCTGCGGCTGGTGCCGCGTGCGTCTATACCGACGGCTCGGGCGTCGCGGTCCAGGGTGCGGGACTACCTCCGCGCAAGATTGGGGCACGCTATACCAATACCGATTGGACATTCATCGACGATGCGGATATTATCGATACGTGGCGTGCTTTTGTCGTTGCCAAGAAAAAGTACAAAGGCGCCTATGACCTCGGCCAGTTAATAGATACGCGTGAACGCCGCCGGATTGTTGGCGACTTTGTTATGTCACCAATGGATATTTCCAACGACCGGACCTACCCCGATACTGTGGTGATAGCCAAAAGCGATTTCGATTCGCACGGCTTCACGATACATCCGGCGTTCCTGCTCAAACCCCCGGGCAGAAAAGATATAATCGTTAACGTCCCCTACCGCTGCCTGCTGCCGAAGGGGTTCGATGGTATTCTGGTTACCGGCCTCGGCGTCAGTGCCCATCGCGACGCTATGCCGGTTATACGGATGCAGGCGGACATCCAGAACCAGGGCTACGCGGCGGGCGTTGTGGCGGCGATGGCAGCGAGAACCGGCAAAGCCACCCGTAACATCGACATCAAGGCACTTCAGAAACACCTCGTCGAGAAAGGTAATCTGCCGAAAAGGGTTTTGACGGACAAAGATTCATTTCCGTTATCCAAAGAAAAGATTGCGCAGGCCGTGGAACGTGTTGTCAATAACTTTGAAGGGCTGGAGATAGTGCTTGCGCAGCCGGAGGATGCGATGCCGCTTCTTCGAAAGGCCTACAAGACTGCTGAGAGTGAAAAGGCCAGACTTGCTTACGCTCATATCCTTGGTATGTTGGGCGATGCGACGGGTGCCGACACTCTAACGGACACCGTGCGGTCCAGGGAGCTGGACAAAGGCTGGAATTTCACCGGTATGGGTCAATACGGCGCGAGCCTTAGTCCGCTCGACAGTTTGATTGTTGCCTTGGGGCGCACAGGTGACAAGCGAGGGGTGGGGCCAATTCTTGAAAAGGTTGAACAGCTTGATGCAAAAAGTGAGTTTTCGCATTGCCGGGCGGTAGCGATGGCACTTGAGACACTGGGCGATGCCGCCGCCGCCAGACCGCTTGCGGAACTTTTGAAAAAGCCCGGCATAATGGGTCATGCTTTTACCGAAATCGAAGATGCCAGGCTTCGGACGCCGGCCGGTGGCAGTGACACGCTGACGCGAAACCGTTCGCTGCGTGAGCTGATTCTGGCGCGGGCTTTATACCGGTGTGGAGATTACGAAGGCCTCGGCGAGAAGATTCTGAAAGAATACGCCCGCGACCTTCGCGGCCACTACGCCCGCCACGCCCAGGCCGTACTCAAAGGGAAAAAGTAGATATGGATTAACACAGATTTAAGGAGAGGCAAAGATGGCAGGAGAATATCGATTTTCATTTGGGCCGTGGAATATTCACGAGGGTGCGGACCCATTTGGGCCGGCGGTCAGGGACAGTATTGAGTTCGGCAAGAAGCTCAAAATGTATAAGAAACTCGGCTTTGACGGTGTTCAGTTTCACGATGACGATGCTGTGCCGGGTATGGATAATCTCAGCTCCGAGCAGATAGTCAAAAAGGCCAAAGAGGTACGTAATATGCTCGAGAGCGAAGGTCTGATTGCGGAATTTGTTGCTCCCCGACTGTGGGAAGATGCCCGCACAATCGACGGCGCTTATACGTCCAACGACCCGGCCAGCCGGGAATATGCGAAAGAGCGCAGTCGGCGAATGCTCGATATTGCCAATGCGCTCGGTACGAAACTGGTCGTTCTCTGGCTTGCCCGCGAAGGGACATATATACGCGAAGCGAAGGACAGCAAGGTTGCTGTTGAGCGAATTGTAGAGGCCATAAATGATATGCTCAGCTACAATCCGGAAACCAAGATTGCGATTGAGCCGAAACCGAACGAGCCGATGGACCAATCCTATATCCCGACGACCGGACACGCCGTTGCCATAAGTTATCTTAGTAATGAGCCGGAGCGCGTTGGGGTCAATATAGAAACCGCTCACGTTATTTTAGCCGGCCTGGACCCCTCAGATGAAATGGGCTTTGCCCTTGCTTATGATAAGCTGTTTACCGTTCACCTCAACGACCAGAACGGCCTGAAATTCGATGAGGACAAAGCGTTCGGCTCGGTTGATTTGCGAAGAGCATTCAATCAGGTGCGTATCCTCGATAAGTACGATTACGGCAAGGGCGGTGAATTTGTGGGTCTGGACGTAAAAGCTATGCGAACTCAAAAGCAGGAGGTCGCCACCAAGCATTTAGTTAACAGCAGGACAATTTTTCTGCGCCTGGTTGAACTTGTTAGAAGTCTCGATAAAAACAAAGTTGAGAAATTGATAAGTGAGCGAGATTACGAAGAATTAGATATGTTGATAATCAACCATTTGATGGGTAAATAAGATAACCAAGAGGTTTTTGGAAGTATAACTATGACGAGCGGTAAAACTGTTTTGAGTTTGGGTGCTCACCCCGATGATGCGGAGTTTTTCTGTGTGGGGACGTTGGCGTTGCTTCGTAAAAAGGGCTGGCAGATTCATATTGCCACAATGACGCCTGGTGACTGCGGCACAGTTCAGTACAGCCGAGAAGAAATCAGCAGGATTCGCAAGGCCGAAGCCTCCAAGGCGGCAGGTTTGTTAGACGGCAGCTATCACTGCCTCGAATGCAGCGATATTTTTATTATGTATGACAGAGCGACATTGCTCAAGGCCATTGAGCTGGTGCGAAAGGTTCGGCCCACTATTGTTTTTACTCTAAGCCCTTCGGATTATATGGTTGACCACGAAACAGCCAGCAGGATTGCTCAAACGGCCTGTTTTGCCTGTGGCGTTGTGAATATTGAGACTGCCGGTGCCGGGCCATTCGAGCCGGTGCCGTATCTTTATTATATGGACCCGGTGGAGGGAAAAGACAACTTTGGGGCCGAGGTAAAGGCGAGCACATTAGTCGATATAACCAGCGTGATGGACATAAAGGAAAAGATGCTCTGCTGCCATGAAAGTCAACGTAACTGGCTTTTGACACACCATCATATAGATGACTATGTTATCTCGATGAAGGCGTTGGCTGAGAAGCGAGGCTGGGAAATAAATTGCGCCTTTGCCGAAGGCTTCAGACAGCATTTAGGCCACGCATATCCGCAGGATAATATCCTGAAGACTGAGCTTGGTGACCTGGTTCACACAGTATAAGGGGAGCAAAGATGGCAAGAAAAATCAGTATGTTAGCGCCGGAATGGTGGGACTATACTACGCTTGATGATGAGATTCTTAACGATGCGGCTAAACTTACGGTCCAGGATTTGGCCGGTTTAAGCAGAGAAGGCTTCCAGGTTGTGTTCTATGATACTCTCGAAGACTTCTATCTTGCGGAGGCGCTGGAATACGTTACGGCGTGGAGACAGGCCACGGCTGACAATCCCGCAGGCATTTGCGGACCGATTGGGCCGACCGAGCAGCTTCCGCTTGCCGCACGTATTGTAAATGAACTGAAGCTGAACCTAAAAGATGCCCATTTCTGGGGAATGGATGAATGGTATATGGACGGCAAAGAGGTGCCGCAGTCGCATCCATTGTCCTTCGCAAAGGCGGATATGGAGCTTTGCTTCAATCGAATTGACGATGAGTTGAAAATGCCGGAGTCCAACATTCATTTTCCCAGAGCCGATGTGACAGAATACATCAAGAGCTGGGAAGGTGTTCGCTGCGTGGTGATGCAGGGCGGACAGGGTGACATAAAACACTGGGCATTTAACGACCCCGTTAAGAGGGAAGGAAAATACAAAGATGAGCCCCCAACGCCGGAGGAATACTGCCGGCTTACAACGCGAGTTGTAGATTTGCATCCGGTTACCGTTATGCAGAATGCGCGAACAAGCGGCGGCGGCGTGGTTACCGGCGTACCGACCAAGGCAATTACAGTAGGGCCTGTGGAGACGTTCAAGGCAGAGAAAGTCTCAATCTGGCAGGCAGGGACGCACGACAATCCTTTTGGAATGAGATTGACCGCCCTTATGATAAGCAACAAAATCCCTGACAGCTCGGTGCCGATGTCACTTTTGGCGGGGCATTCTAACGTTCAGTTCAATTTTTACAGGCCTGCCATAGGGACATGTGAAGCGGAGATGCACTAAGGGGATATTTTGCGGAAGTAAAAATATGGCTATAGATGTATTAGTTTTGAATACGGGGGTGGCGGATTTAAGAAGACCGGATTTTGAATTTGTCGATGAATTAGTGGGCAAAGGGGGGCTGGCCAAGTGCCAGGTCAAAGATGTGCCGAATTATTCTCAGCAGCAGGTGAGAGAATGGATAGAACAGGGCTATGCCACCGCAGGCGGGCCCGGCAACACAGCGCCCCTGATGGCAAGGACCGGCTTGAAAGTTGCCGTTGGCGTCAACCTCGGCAGAGGAGAGCATAACGGCTTAGACGCCCAGGGAAGGTTTTTTTATGATGTGATGACCGAGAACGGTATTGATATGTCACAAACTCACATACACCCCGATTTACCCACAGGGACTACGTTTATACACAGCACTACCGGAGAAGATAGAGGCGGTATCGCGTATTTTCCCAGTGCCAACGACGATTTTGACTTTGAGATATTCAAAGGGGCCGTTGGGCGATTAAAGCCCAATATAGTTTATTATATGTACTCCGGCTTGTCCGAAAGAGGTGACGCCAATGGTGGGCGGGATTTGGCTGAATTTATTAAATGGTGCCGCAGCAAGGGAGTTGTTACAATTGTTGACAGCCATACTTTAACCAGTAACCCTCACGAACTCATCGAAGCAGGCAAGGCGATTGAGCAATACTGGCTTTTGGAACCACTTTTGCCTGAGGTTGATATGTTCTTTACCTCGTCCGACGAAGCTAAACTGATCGAAAATACGCTCGCTCCGGGGCGAGCGTGGAACAAGTTTGGAGAGCACGAAAACAACCTGCACTCACTTGACTTTTTGACCGAAAGATTCTGGCTAAAGAAAAACAGAACAAAGCTGTTCGGTGTTACAGTCAGCAACGGCGCCTACGAAAAGCACATTTACCCCGATGCGCCTGTCAGCGGCCCGAACAAAATCGAATCCCGGTTCATGGCAGGAGAGGTAGTTGACCTGGTTGGGGCAGGAGACTCGTTCAGGGCAGGACTTATTACGTACATTGCCCGTAACCTGGATGAGTTCAGGAACGGCTCTATGAACTTTGCCGAAGCGGTACAGATGGGCAACCTGTTCGCGTCACTTTATATCAAAGCCCCGCTCAATGATAGATACGGCGGAATCAGGCCCTATGATAAAATGCTAAAAGTAGTCCGCAGCGGCGTAACTTATCAAAGTTTCGACGCATTGCAAAAGGCCCTGAGTTAAATGATTCAAGAAAGAGGAGAAATGCAAATGGCCACAAAGGACCCTAAATTTCAATGGCAGAACAAAGTTATTAATTATGCCCAGGTTGGAGGTATCGAAACCTCTGTTCTGAATAACGGCCTGGGTAAAGGAACCCGAATCGCCTGGGTAAACACCGGCTCCGGTCTTCGATATAAGGTGGTTATCGATAGAGGATTGGATATCGCCGACGCCTTCTATAATCAATACAGTCTTGCCTGGCTCAGCCATGCCGGCGTAACTCGTCCCCGGCCCGACGCCAACCGGGGACTGGAGTGGCTCCGGTCTTTCGCCGGCGGCTTGTTGACGACCTGCGGTTTGACGCATATTGGCGGGCCTGAAACGGACGAGTTCGGTGAGCGAGGTTTACACGGGCGAGTCAGCAATATCCCGGGCCAGGTCGAATCAATTGTTCAGCCGGAGCTAACGGCAGCAAAGCCGGAAATGAGTATGACGGCGGTTATGAAAGAGTCCCGCGTATTCGGGCCGAACCTGGAACTGAAACGTACTATATCAAGCACCATTGGCGAGCCGGCCATTAGAATTCACGATGTTGTAACCAATGTCGGCAATACGCCCACACCTCATATGATATTATATCATTGCAACTACGGTTGGCCGTTGGTTGATGAAGGTACGGATATTGTATGGAAAGGAAAATGCGTCTCTCGCGGCCTGGATATGGATAATGCCATATTCAACAGCAGACACGATTACCGAAAATGCCAGAGGCCTCGCAACAGCCACAGAGGCGGCGGGGAAGCCTGCGGTTTTATTGACGTAGCGCCTGACAAAAAAGGTGTTTGCACCGTCGGCCTTTACAATCAGCGGCTCGGCCTTGCGCTTGTTCTGGAATATAAGAAGAAGCAATTACCCCGGCTAAGTAATTGGCAGCACTGGGGTCCCGGCGAATATGTTACGGCACTGGAGCCGGGAACGAATCCACCAATCGGCCAAAGTAAAGCGAGAAAACAGAAGGAACTAATTCACATCGCCCCGGGAAAGAGCAGAACTTATGACCTAAAAATGACAGTTTTAACCGACGAAAAGCAAATCAAGCGCTTTCTAAAAACCGCAGGTCAATAATTATGGCAGAGCATATATTTACCGGTTTTGGATTCGGGCCAATCCAGGGCGGGCTGTTCGTCAAGGAAGCATTTCAAAGCGGCAATTTTACGCGGATAGTTGCAGCCGAGATTGACGCCGAGTTAGTTGACGCCGTCAGGGCCAACAAGGGAAGCTATTATGTCAATGTAGCTAAAGCCGACGGCATCGAGGTGTTAAAGATTGACAATGTTGAACTATTCGACCCCAACGTCGCAGGAGACAATCAAATTCTTCTTGAGGTTTTAGGCGAGTCCACGGAAATAACTACCTGCCTGCCCTCTGTAAATTTCTACGATGCGGGCGGTGTTGCCTCATTGATAGCTGAGGGTTTGAAAAACAGTAAAGCGGACGCAACAATAATTTACACGGCGGAAAACAATAATCGCGCAGCGGAGATACTGGAAAAGGCCGTTGCCGAAAAAGTCGGTCCCGCACCTATTGTCCGCACCCAAAGAGAGTCGGCTCCTGGCGTTTTGATATGGGAAGGGTTATGCCCAATAGGTGCGGGACAAAAAAGGGTGCAGTTTCTTAATACCGTAATCGGGAAAATGAGCAGAGTCGTTACCGACCCGGCTGAAACCGAAGCACGATGCGAAGGTTCCCGAGGTCTGCGAAAACAGGGAGGTTTTCGCTCGGAAATCGCAGAGTTAAAACTGAAAACCATAGCGCCGGGTATCAAACGGGCTTTTCTGGTGGAAGAGTTCAATCGAATACTGGTAAGCCGAACGCAGATTTCTGATTTCAAACCCGGCATTGAAGTGTTTATTGAAAAGGACGACCTACTGGCCTTCGAGGAGGCAAAGCTGTATGGCCATAACGCCATACATTCGCTGCTTGGCTTTCTCGGCGCTATCAGGGGCTATACCAGGATGACAGAACTGAAAGCAGACCGGGCCATTATGGAAATCGGCAGAAGGGCTTTTTTAGAAGAGTGCGGCGGAGCACTTATAAAGAAGTATGCTCACCTGAGAGACGAGCTTTTTACCGAAGCAGGCATAAGACGCTATGCCGAGGACCTGCTCGAACGAATGACCAACCCGTATCTCGCAGATACGGTTGCAAGGGCCGGCCGCGATGTGGTGCGCAAACTGGGCATCAACGACCGAATATTTGGAACTATGGCTCTGGCGTTGGAATATGGCATCGAGCCGAATAATATGGCTTCAGGAGCAATGGCCGGCATCGCCGTCCTGCTGGAGGCGGCCGAAGAAAACAATCTGCCCGCCGATTTACGTTTTGGCAACTGGCGCAAATTGGACGATGACAAAATTGAAAAAATTATCAATTGGCTCTGGAAAGGCCAAAAAAGTAAGTACTCTCAGCAGATTATTAGATATGTCCAGAACGCCAAAAAACGCCTCACGACCTTCATAGCGGAGAGATGAAAGCGAAAGGCGGAAGTGGATTCCTGTGCGTCATCCGGTCCGGCAAATTGCCGGACATCGGCGGACTTGCGCAGGAATGACAAACGAATATTGACAGCAGAGTTTATTCGGCCTACAATGCTGCCGAACAGGTTTAGAAATGGTTTATTTTAGAAAGGATTTATTATGGATTTTGAGCAGAACAATAATTTATCAGAACCAACACAACCGCAGCCGTCAGAGCCAATACCCGGCGTAGGGCAAGGCGGGCCGCCAGTAAAAACGGCAAGGAAAAGAACCGGCTGGAGAATCTTCTGGGGCATTATTTTAGCGCTGTCGGTTATGGCAAATATCGCACTATTTCTGATGCTAATGGGCGTAATTGCACTCTTTGCGACAGGGCCAAGAGGCCTCCTTACCGAAGAAGTTATACGAAAGGGGCCGCGAAAAAATAAAATTGTGGTAATTACGGTGGAAGGCATAATACACAGCGAACGGGCTAAAGATGTGTACAGACAGCTAAAGGCGGCCCGGCAGGATAAGCGGGTAAAGGGATTGATTGTTCGAGTAAATTCGCCCGGCGGAACGATTTCAGGCAGCGACCAAATCTATAAGGAAATCCTGAAGTACCGCCAGGAAACGGGCAAGCCGGCTGTCGCATTTATGCAGGGCGTTGCTGCTTCGGGCGGCTATTACACATCGGTTGCATGCGAGAAAATCATAGCTGAACCCACCACGATTACCGGCTCAATCGGCGTAATAAGCTGGTATTTTGTCGTCCAGGAATTGCTGGAGAATAAACTCGGCATTTTGCCGGTTGTTGTAAAGTCAGGCCAGAAAAAAGATTGGCCCAGCTCATTTGAGGCACCTACGGAAGAACAACGAAAATATCTACAAGATAAGCTAATCAGCCCTGCCTTTGAGAGGTTCGTGAAAGTTGTTGCCGAAGGGAGGAAGAGTTCGCTGACGGAAGCAGAGGTCAGGCGGCTGGCTGACGGCGGTATTTTTGGTGCCCAGGAAGCACGCGACGAAAAGCTGATAGACGATATTGGCTATCTGGATGACGCAATAGAACTGGTTAAGGAGATAGCAAAGATTGACCAGGCACGGGTAGTGGAATATCGCAAGCCATTCTCTTTGACCGGCTTTTTAAGCTACCGCAAGCCAAACTTCCTGAAAATCGACAGGACCACGCTGTACGAACTCAGTACGCCACAGATATTGTATCTTTGGAGTGCATATTAACAGCCGGCACCGGTAGAAAAAATGGGCGATGTTAGAAGTGGGGCTGGTGACGATTTCGCTTGACAAAAAACAGCTTTCAAGCAACGTTCTGGTCTTTACGGTGTAAGGAATTATTGCAATGATAGGCCTCATTGAAGACAATTACTCAATCTTCGCAATGTCATACACGGTTATGCCGACATTGAGAATGAAACCATCTGGGGTATTGTGCAAAATAACCTGCCCGCACTCTACGAACAAGTCCGGAAGTTACTCGACGAAAAAAACAGTCAGTAACCAACAAAGGGAGCGCCGTTTCACCTTTTCACTTTTAGTCTTGCGAACTTTCGTTTTCCGACCTGGATGACCATACCATCGGCCGGTATAATTTCAGCGTTAGGGTCATTGACTTTTTGGCCGTCAATGCTCACTGCGGCTTGTTTTATCATTCGTTTTGCTTCGCCGCCCGATGATACGAGTTTGCAATGCACCAATAACTTGCTTGCCATAATCGGGCCTGCGGATATTTCAACCTGCGGCATGTCATCGGGGAGTTGGCCCTGTGCGAATACTTTGTCGAATTCAGCGGCGGCAGCCTCGGCGGTAGCTTCGTTGTGAAACTGAGCCACAATTGTCTTGCCGAGCAGGATTTTTGCTTGCTTCGGATGCGTCTTATCAGGGTTGACGAGTTCGGCTATTTCTTCGTCTGACTTGTCGGTTAAAAGCGTAAAGTAATTTTCCATCATTTCATCGGAAATACTCATAACCTTGCCGAACATATCACCCGGCTCGTCGGTTACGCCGATGTAATTGCCTTTGGATTTGCTCATTTTTTCTTTGCCGTCGAGGCCGACGAGTATGGGCGTAGTGATTACTATCTGCGGCGGCTGACCGTATGCCCGCTGGATATCCCGGCCGATGAGATTGTTGAAAGTCTGGTCCGTACCGCCCAATTCGACGTCACTTCGTACCATAACCGAGTCGTAGCCCTGCATTAGCGGGTACAGAAATTCGTGCATAAAAATATCTTCGTCGGCGCGAAGACGCTTTTTGAAGCTGTCTCGCTGAAGCATTTGCGCGACTGTTTTTTTTGCCGCCAGTTGAATTATTTCGATGGCGGTCAGCTTTTCAAGCCATTCGCTGTTGTATTTGATTTCAAGCTTGTTTTCTAAGGTGTCGAGGATTTTTCCTGCCTGCTGAAAGTAAGTCTTTGCGTTTTTTTCGATTTGCTGCGGCGATAGCATTGGGCGGGTCGTGTCCTGGCCGGCAGGGTCGCCGATTCGCGCCGTATAATCGCCTATGATAAGGACTGCCTTGTGGCCGAGGTCCTGGAATTGGCGCATCTTTCGCAATACGACGGTATGGCCAAGGTGTATATCGGCGCTGGTTGGGTCCAGGCCGAGCTTGATTCGAAGCTGTCTGCCGGTTTTAGCCGCCTCGGTAAGTTTTTCAGACAGTTCTTCTTCACGGAAGATTTCCACTGTGCCGCGTTTTAGAAGTTTAATCTGCTCTGCAATCTTTTGTGCCATAGGTTTTTCTCTGCAAATTCAGGATTTTTAAGAAGTGGGATTATAAGGGATATATGAAGAATAAGCAAGACCACTCGCAATAATCCGCACCAGGGAGCTAATCCAGAAAGCCGGTGAAATATTCGAGTTAATCGGCCGCTGATTGTTCTTGCTTTGCGGCTGCCACTCCGCCGGAGACAATAAACGCCATTGCTTCCGAACCGTTAATATCAAGTGGTTGAACCGCTTCTTTCGGAAACAGCAGAACATTTCCCGCGAAGTTGTACGACTGCGGCAGGTACACCGCTACATAATCAGTCAGGCCGAGGTTTGTCAGGGTCTCTTTTGTAACAAAACCCATCACCTTTGCGCCGCTTTGCCCGAGTGATGCGATAACCGGCTTATCGAATTTCTTTTCCTCGCCTGCAAACGCTTCCACAAGGTCTTTGATAGAACCATACAGCAACTTGACCAACGGGACCTTTGTGAAAACCTTCTCTACAAGCCCAAACAGTTTTCTGCCCACAAAGTTGGAGGCAAGAAAGCCGATAAGGAATATCACTGCAATTGTTATTAAGATACCCAAGCCGGGGATAGATATCCTCAGCAGAGTGCGAAAGATTTTATCCAGCCCGGTAAATGCCCACAGAAGTACGAAGACCGTTACCGCAATCGGGACAAAAATCAAAAGGCCTCTGAGGAAATATTTCAAAATACTTTTCATTTCAAGACTCCAAAAAAACTCTTAGCCGGACCAATAACGGCACATTCCTCGGTGGCCCTGCCAGATTGAGAATATTGCGAACAGCCATAATTATATCCCTTCTTTCTCGCCGACTTTGGTTTCAAACCTATTCTTTTTCAAGAATGCAATCACCGCCAATATATACAGGATAATAGCGGGAATGAAGAAAATAGTACATATAATGTTTATCTGCTGCTTGGTTAGCAGCTCGTACAATGGTGTTGCGTCGCTCGGCCAGAACATCCGCACGTCCCGGTGGTAAACAGCGTCAACCACAACGTGAAACCACACGCCGAGAACGCCCGAGACGAGCATCTTCCAAAAACCGGTTTTATAAGAGATGTGAAATATTTGCATTATCTTTTTGAAGAAATTTCGCAACAGATAGGCGGCTAATCCCCAGGCAATGCCCACAGCCGCCCCGATTAAAAGCGTATGACAATACCTGTGCCTCGGCCAGCCGATTCCAAGCAGCATTATAACCAGCACCTCAATGTCAACGATGACATTGGCCAGCACGAACACCGGCACATCAATCCACTTTCTAAATGTCAGGGCGATAAACCCGCTCGGCCCAAAATGAAATGGCGTATACGGCATTCGAACTCCGGTTTGAGAAATTACAGTGGCTAAATGCCAGTTAAGTATCTGTTTTTTTGCAGATAGTTTTGGACGTAGTCTTTGATTGCATCTTCGAGGGAGGTTGTTTCTTTGTTGTAGCCGGCTTTTCGGAGTTTGGCTGTATCGGCGCAGGTATAGTACTGGTACTGGTTGCGGATTGAGTCGGGCATTTCGATATATTCGATTTTTGGCGGTTTGTTCATAGCGGCGAAAACTGCTTTTACGAGGTCGTTCCAGGAGCGGGGCTTGCCGGTGCCGATATTGAACAGGCCGGTTATCTGTGGATTATCTAAAAAGAACAAGGTCATATCCGCCGCATCTTTGATATAAATAAAATCGCGTTTCTGCTCGCCATCTTTGAATTCGGGCTTGTAGGATTTGAACAGGCCTACCTTGCCTTTTGCGTTTATCTGCTCGAAGGCCTTGAGCACAAAGCTTCGCATATCACCCTTGTGATATTCGTTCAGCCCGAAGACGTTGAAGTATTTGAGGCCCACGATTTTTTTTAACAGGGCTGTCCTGCGTGCCCACAGGTCGAAAAGCTGCTTGGAGTAGCCGTACATATTTAACGGTCTGAGCTTGTCGATTTGCCCTTCATCGTCGCTGAAGCCGGCCGAGCCGTCGCCGTAGGTAGCGGCGCTCGAAGCGTAGATAAAGCGGATATTGGCATCAGTTGCCCATTGGGCTAATAGTTTGGTGTATTCGTAGTTGTTCTTTATAAGGTATGAAGCATTTATCTCGGTGGTGCTGGTGCAGGCACCAAGATGGAAGACCACCTCGATAGGTGGGCTAATCTTGTTTTCGGCCACCATTTCTAAAAAGTCGTCCTTCTCCACGTAATCGGCGAATGACAGATTGCGGAGATTCTTCCATTTCTCATCGGAAGCCAGCTGGTCAACGACAAGGATGTCGGTGATTTGTCTTTTGTTTAATGCGGCAATTAGCGCTGAGCCGATAAAGCCGGCTCCGCCGGTAACTATTATCATTTTGTAAGTCCCTGATTATCCGGTTCGTTTTTATAAGCTTAATTTGCCGCGTTGAATGTGTCAAATGTTTAAGGGGTCTGGTGCGCATAAAAAAAACCGCCCAAAACCGGGCGGTCGGAAAAAAGCCAAAAATTCCAACGCCTCTTTAACACAGAGCAACATAGCTTGCAATTGCCAGAAGCAAAAGCCGTCTCTTATTAAATGTAAACGGAAGCCAGATTTCGTAATAAAACTTCTTCATCTCCCATCCCGGAAACCAGAACTGTTATCTTTGCCCGCAACAAACAGGGCTCTTATTACAGGGTTATTATAACCGAAAGGAGTGTGGAAAGGCAAGAAAAATCTCCTTTCATAAAGTGTAACTGTTTGTTATTAAAGCACTTATATTATGCAAAAACCTGCAAATTTTTTGCCTGCCTGTAGAAATGATTATTGAAAAAGCCCCTGCTTGTTGCCGACAGGGGCAATAGAGAATAATCAATAATCAGTTGATTCAGGCCAGCTTGCTGACGGCTTCGGCGATTAGTTTGCTTAGCGGCAGATGCTGCGGGCAGCGAGATTCCGCAAGTCTGTAATCGGTGCTGAGCAGTCTGTTTCTTACGTTGCCGGGGATTTGAGCGAAAAGCTCTCTTGCCCTGTCCTTGTCACCGTAGCTGTTGTAATACATCAAATACCGCATAACGTCACTGACATAGGGCACATCCGGCAGGGCCGAGTCACAGATATCAGAACAGCCGGCACAATAGCCGTCACAGGTCGCCCGGGCGTATTGCCTGAAGATCTCTTTGTCCGCCTCAGTGAATTTAGTCTTGTCCAGAACCGCGGCGACGTTTTGAGTCAGAACCGAAATGTTCTCCATCTGAACGGCGGCACAGCTTATCCTTTCATCTTCCAGCACAAGTTTTATACACGCCTGCTCCGGAGTAAAGCCCCGCTGCAAAAAGTGCTCGACCAGCTTTTTATCTGTTTCTGTCTCAATCGCCTGCTTGAATCTTTCAATAGTTGTCTTTCCGGTAGTCTTCATAGCGATAAGACCGATATTGGCCTTGTGGCACGCCTCTATGGCCGCCGGCATTTCAGGGTCCTGCATTATGCGGAAATTGTAAGCCGGCATTATGACGTCAATCCAGCCTAATTTAGCCGCGGCGGCAAGACACTTGGCCATGTTCTGATGCGTTGTGAAACCGAAAAACCGTATAAGCTTGCGTTTTTTCGCATCCTCGGCCCATTGCTTTAGCTCATCCGTGAGTTGAGCAGGGTCGGATGCCGCGTGCGGAGCATAGTACAGGTCAATGTAATCAGTATTCATTCTTTCCAAAGAAGTCTGGAGCCTCTCTTCCCATTGCTCTTTGTTTTTCGCTCTCGAGGCCTTGGTGGCAAGGAACAGATTCTTTCGAGCCTCCGGATTCTTCTCCAAATACTTGCCTATGCCAAGCTCGCTGTTGCCGCCCGCATAGTTGTGAGCCGTGTCCCAATACTTGACACCATATTTAAGAGTACTTCTCAAGACGATTTGGTTGTCGACAAGGTTGAACATTGTTCCCAGGGCCAGGACGGGGACCTCGACACCTGTTTTGCCCAACATTCGTTTCGGTAGCTGCTGGGGGTATTCTTCCTTTTCTGGCGTCTTTGAAACCTCAGGTTCAACAGCATTCGGCTCCTTTTCTTCTTCCCTGGCCTTGCATCCGGCAAGAACAGACCCCAATCCTGCTGCGACCATTGCGCTGTTGCGCATAAACCGGCGCCGAGTTACTCGTTTGTTCTCTTTATTGTCCATCTTTCATTTCCTTTCCTGATTAACCCACGATATGCTTTTGAGGTGTCTCTGAAGCCGCGAATCAATGTTGCCCCTTTTTCTCCGTCTTCAACTGGTCCGGTACGGACGACTGCACACCGTTGTTGGGCACCTGAATTTTTGCGGTCCAGAGAATCGCATTTAGTATCATCTTTCGACAATCGTCGTTTATCCACATATTGTAGAAGTGGCCGCCCCCGAATCCAAACCCGCGCCCCCCATCTTTTCGCTCCAGCGCCCAGGCAACGATGTGCTCCTTCATTTGCTTTGTCTTTTTATCCGGAAAAGTTGCTCTCAAAATGGGAACCGGGCAGTTTTCTTCGGCGAATCGCAGATTGTGATAAAGCTCGTTTTCGTTTAGCGTAAACGTCGTCCAACCACGGGAAACCGGATGGTATGATGTAACCGGCGTGAGGACCTGCGGTTTCTGTGTTACCCAATGGGTCGAGCCGTGGCCCTGGAAATCGTAGTAGGCACCGATCCACTCGAGCAGCTTCGGCGCTTCTAACCGGCGGGTGGCATAGAGCGTGTAGTGTATGCACACCATTCCTACGCCTTTTTTCATCAGCTTGTCCAGGTATTGCAGCCGCTTCGGCGAATTAAAAACGGGATGGGGTTTGCCCTCCTTTTGCATCTGCTCATTGATACCCTCCGAATAAATCACAATCGCAGCCGCATCGTCCAGCACGGCAGGGTTTTCAGGCCAGGCATCATATACCTCGCATTTGATGCCTTTTACGCTGGGTGAGTTCTCAAGGCAGTGCTTAAACAGCTCGCATCCGGCCTTATTGGGATGATGCCCCTTGCTCCACAGGAACACTACCTTTTTGGTCTGTTTCTCAACGGCGCCGTATGCAGTAAAGACCGTGAGCAAACTGGCCAAAGCCAGCCCGACTACTATCACCCAAACTCTCACCTTCATTTTTCCAACGCCTTAAAAAATGGTTAGACTTTTGCAAAGTACGTAAGTACCTGTAAAGCAACGCCTCCTTGCCGGCATAAATTACCACGAAATTCCCGAACCGGTCAACTTATTTATTTTTTGGTATATTCTGTGGGTATGAGTGATTGGTTATCTTTGTCGTAGCTCCGTTGAAATTCTGTGTTTGCAATACAGCTCAGGCCAGCTTGCTGACGGCTTCGGCGACCAGTTTGGCTATCGGCAGATGCTGCGGGCAGCGAGCTTCGGCAGGTCCGTAATCTGTGCTGAGCAGTTTGTTTCTTACCTTGCCGGGAATTTTGGCAAAAAGCTCTCTTGCTCTTTCCTGCTCGCCGTAGCTGTTGTAGTACATCAAATAGCGCATAATGTCACTAAGGTATGGCGTATCCGGCAGGGCGGAGTCGCAGATGTATGCGCAGCCGGCACAATAACCGCTGCAGGTCACCCGGGCGTATTCCTTGAAAACTTCCATATCCGCCTGGGTAAGTTTGGTTTTGTCGAGCACAGCAGCGACATTTGAGGTCAAAAGAGCCACGTTCTGCATCCCTACGCAAGCTGAACTGAACCTTTTATCTTCCAATACAGCCTTTATCTTTGCCTGTCCCTGGGTAAAACCACGCCGTAGAAAATGTCCAGCCAGTTTTCTATCCTGTTTAGTTTTGACTTTCTGCCCAAACCCCTGAGTTTTAATAGCGATAAGGCCGATATCTGCTTTATGACACGCCTCAACAGCATCCTGCATCCTGGCATCCTGCATGATTCGAAAACTGTAGCGTGTCGTTATCGCATCAATCCAGTCGAGCTTGGCCGCAGCGGCAAGACATTGGGCAGTATTCGAGTGAGTGCTGAAACCAAAAAAACGAATCAGTTTTCGCTTCTTGGCATTCCTGGCCCACTGTTTTAATTCGTCCGTCAACTGTGCAGGGTTGGACATAAAGTGAACGCCAAAGTACAAATCAATGTAATTTGTGTTCATTCTCTTAAGAGAGGTTTGAAGACGATTTTCCACGTCTGCCACGGTTCCTGCAAACGATGCTTTGCTTACGATGAACAATTTCTTTCGGATCTGTGGGTTCTTCGACAGGTATTTACCTATCCCAAGCTCGCTGTTTCCTCCCGCGTAGTTGTGGGCTGTATCCCAGCAATTAATGCCCCACTCGAGAGCTTTTTTCAAAATTATTTGCCTCTCAAGAAGGTTGTAATTTCCCCCCAGGCACAGGCACGGGACCTCAACGCCTGTTTTGCCTAACTTTCGTCTCGGCACCTGCGACAATTCGGGCTTTTGCGTTTTTGCTGGAGCGTCAGGGTCAATGGCATCTGGCTCCTTTTCCTCCTTTCCCTTGCATCCGGCCCAAACAGAGCCCAACCCTGCCGCTCCCATCGTTTTCAAAAAATTCCTTCTGTTGATTTTATTGTGCTTTCCCTTCATCGTATTAAACTCCAAAACCGATTAACGTTTACCCCGTTAGAAAACTCGCCCCTTTACAAATCAGGGTAGATGCCTCTGATATGTTATTTCTAACGGGGTTTAAGCCGGGCCGGGTGCCATTTTACATTATGTCGCAGAATGGGAACCCAGCAATAACCTTCTATCTGCACTTCTTGTTTCATTTTCCGCAGAGACCCTTATCGCTTTTCTACCGCTTACGGGGCATTCGTGTTCACACACTCCGCAGCCAATACATTTTTCAATATCAATACAAGGTTTTTGCAGGCGAACCTGAACCTCAATTTTGCTGCCGGCAGCGGGGATTTTTCCGAATTGCTCACCAGATGAAATTACGATGGTATTTTCGGTATTTTCTGCGATTTTTCTGCGTTCGTCACCTTCAACGGCACAATAATAATCGCCGGTAGCAAATTTAGCAGGTACAATGGCCTCTTCAACTTCCACGGTATTATCTGTGGCTTTCTTTACAGTCAAAATACCATCTCTTACCGTATTGAAGCATTCCTCCGTATAAATTGCCTTGGGGCTAAGCGGACAGTTTTCTTCGCAGACTATGCAGGGTTTATCCATCGCCCAGGGAAGGCACCTGTTTTGGTCAACAAATGCGGTGCCCAGCTTGATTGGCCCGACGTCGGCAAACTCGTCGGTTCCGAGTTTTTCCGCGAGCGTAATCGGACGAATAGCCGAGGTCGGGCAAACCTGCCCGCAGGCCACGCAGTTTAGTTGACAGCCGCTTGAGCCGATTCGATTGTTCAGCACAGGCGTCCAGAGATTTTCCAGTCCTCCCTGGATGCCGCCTGGCTGGATAACATTTGTCGGGCACACCCGCATACATTGGCCGCACTTGATGCATCTCTTTAGGAATTCCTCTTCCGACAATGCCCCTGGCGGCCGAATGACTTTGTGATACCAGTTGCTGCCCAATTTGTTGCTCAGCCTGACCGCCGGTACTGCAAGGATACCGCCGGCCAGTGAAAGCACAAAGCCCCTGCGTGAAATGTCCGGATTTGTTATTTCGCCTGCCAGTGACGGTTTTGTCTGGTAACTGATTAGTTCGTCCTTGCAGTCCTGGCGGCAGTTAAAGCAAAGTACGCATTCGGTTATTCTTATATTTCCGCTCGGCTCGCAGCCACCTTCGCAGGCCCGCTCGCACAATTTGCAGTTGACGCATTCGCTCTGGTTCTTGCCGATTCGCCATATAGCAAATCTGCCGAAGATGCCGAACAATGCGCCGAGCGGACAGATGAATCTGCAGTAAAATCGGGGGATAACAAGGTTAAGCAAGACTGCTGTCAAGAATATAGCCAGTATCAGCCACGCCCCCTCGTAAAAGCGTGCCGTTACTGAAACAAGGTTAGCGGGTCTGTCAGCTATGGGTAATAATACGAGGTTAAAAGAGCGGGTTGTCAGCGGTATAGGGTCGAGCAGGCCCATCTGCAAAGTAACGCCTATCGATGGAAACGCAGCCATAAACAGAAATACTACGAGAATGAAGTATTTTATGCACTGGGCCTTTCGGTATTTGTTGAGCTGGATTTTTTGTGCCGCGGTCTTTTTTCGATTGCCCAAGAAGCCGACAAAGTGATGCAGTGAGCCGAAGGGACAAACCCAACTGCAGAAGAATCGCCCGAATATTATCGTCAATATAATCGTAGCTAATGCCCATAAAAGAGGCCAGTAGAGAGTGTGTGTAGTCAATATTGTCCCGATTGCCACCAGCGGGTCGAGCTGCAAAAACCAGTTAACGGGCCAGCCCCGCAACTGCCACAATTTCTCGCCTACGGTGGCGACGATACAAAACCAAACAAACAGCGAGAAAAAGAAGGCCTGGCTAATTCGTCTTACCTGTACAATTCTCATAATCGGACTTTTAGCGAACCTGCGCGAATATTGGTTTGAGCGATTCATAATCAGTGGTTCCGGCACCGGCGATTTGGGCTTTTGCAAGGTACGGCAGGTCCGAGGCCTTCAAATCCAAAAGGGTACAGCCGTAGGCATCAGCCGCTACCATATCACAACTTGCAATCAGCGTATTTGCGCGTCTCAAATCTTCGACAGAGCCTCCCGTGGGGCCATTAGTCATCATAACTTCAGTGCCGTCGAGTATTACCAACGTCGGCTTTACCATCATAGCTAACTCGGCAATGATTGTGTTAATATCCTGGTGAAAAATATTGCGTCGTCCGCCCAAAAGCCCGTACCAATTTTTCATCGACATCGAAGCGCCGGCTCTCTCGTGGTGTTTAACCGGAGTGATGCCAATCAATTTATTCACGTTTGCAAACGGTCCGTAGAATATAGGCCAGTTCTTAATGAGTTTGCCGTCGGTCAGTGTGGTGTGCTTGAAAAGATTGTCCTTTGGGAAGACAAGTTTGGCGCCTGCTTTGCTTGCCGCTTTGCCGATACCGCTTAATGTAAAACAGCTCGCGGGGTCGTTAATAGGATTGTCGGTAACGTACACCTGCTTTGCCCCGCCTTTGTAGCACAGGCGGACCACCTCAGCCACCAGTTCAGGATGGGCCGTGGCTCCAAGCATTGGCGGTGACGCAAATGCGACATTTGGCTTTATCGCAACCGTTTCGCCGGGCTTGACAAATCTTTCTATACCGCCGAGCAAGTCTATTGCCTTATTGACGGTCTTTACTCTATCGGAACCTTTGACAATGCTTATTGTCTGGCTGGCTTTGTCCAGCACCGAAAAATCCGGCAAAGTAACAAGCGATTCGGTATCAACGCCGGTCTTTGGCCCTTCTCTGTCATAAAGCCGCCAAGAAATCACACCAGCGGCGGCAATAGAAATTCCTGCTTTGCCGGCCCGACCCAAAAGTTCTCTTCGCCCGAGATTCTTATCGTTTTGCTCAGTCATTGTTCTTGGTTTCTCAACCACAAATTTCGATGATTTTAGTTTTTTACTTTCTCTGCGTTCTCCGCGTTCTCGGCGGTTAATCTTTTATTAGCGCTCTTTGCCGACTTACTGAGTTTGTCAATAAGTTTGATGGCTAATTCTTCCGCCAAGCGCTGATTTTCAGCTTCGTGAATGCCCACAACAAAAGGCCCTGTCGAAAGCACAATTTCAGTCGTGTCATAGAAATCCAGGACTTTGCCTTCGAGAGCTTTGTTGATGGCCTTCTTTGTTGTGGCGCCATTTTCAATCAGAAAGTTGTGATAGCTTTCTGCGACTACCTCAGCATTCTTGGAGTCAGGGCGTTTGCTAAGAAAAGCGCTAATGCTCTCGTCACCAAGCTTATATTGACGGACAAAAATATCGGTCAAACCGTCAAAGCCGAAAGCATCTGCCAGGTATAATTTAGCGCTGCCGACAACAGCATTCTCGTCGGGAAACAAACTCAGCTCAGCTATCTGCTCAACTTCACCAACTTTCAGTTTGCTCGTCATATTTCCTGCAATTTCTGTCATCGCCTTAAACAGTTGAGCCGATTCGGCCGAACCGATCAATTCTACGTAATATTTTCCGTGGACGAAATACAGGGCATTGTCAGTCCTGTAGCCGAACGATGGATGGAAAAGCGAGAGAATATCCGCATCAGCTCTTCTTTGTACGCTGCAAACCGAAAACGCATTTCTGATGGCGGTCATATCATAAACATAAAGCTCCATCCACAGATTCTCGTCGTCTTTACTTATGAACCGCTGCGTAAACAATTTTTCAAAGCCGGAGTCGGTATAAAGAGGGGCTTTGCCGT
>JAUWBI010000090.1 GCA_030601745.1 Phycisphaerae bacterium | reverse complement strand
GCGATGAGCAAAAGGATATCTGGCATAAGCGTTCATCAGAACGGCCGGCCTTTAGCGCACCATATCTGAATAAATCAATAATGCTCGACGGCGACCTGAGTGAATGGCCGAGACAGGCCAGGCTGGGGGACATAAGATATTTGGAGGCTGTCGGCATTGAAAGGGCGGATGAGCTTGATGAGCCGGAGGTTTATCTGGGCTGGATGGATGATGGGCTGTATGTTGGCGTGGAGGTTTTTGATAAGAATGTTGATGGATATGTTTTGAATGAAGAGTCCGTGAAGCATATCTGGAGGAGCAGGAGCTTCGACTGTATTGAGGTATGGTTTTCTACGCGTCCGGTGGATGATAAGCAGCACTGGTATAACCAGTACTGTTATGATTTTATGTTTATGCCCGATGCCCTCAAAGATGGGGGTGGAGTTGTTATGCAGTGGCATCACAACTGGGATGCGCTTGAGGAGAATTTAGTTCCGCATCCTGATATAAAATATGCTGTTAAGTTTGCTTCGGAACGATATATAGTCGAGATGTTTATTCCTGCTAAAGTGCTAAGCGGCTTTGAGCCGCAGGCTTACCCGGAAATTGTGGGCAATATCTTTGTGCGCAACTGGCAGCCAAGATTAGATTACTTCTGGGCATGCACTGAATTTGGCCCACCCGGCGAATGGGGCAGCATAAAGCTCAAAAGATAGCGGATAGCAGGCAACGTATAGGAAACAAGTCAGCAGTAACCCGCCCTCTGTACAGTGCTTATCAACTATTTGGTTACAAACGGTGATAGTTTGCGGAGTCTGTTGATAATTTCCGGCATTTTTTCGATTGCGGAATTAGTTCGGCCGGCGGTCTTGAACAGAAGATGGATACCATTCATTTTGCCGAAATACCTTTTACTGAGCGCACTTTTTTATAAAATGGGCCTAAGATTGGGTTTTGCACAACCTTATCGATTTGAACTTTGTGAGCTTCGGCGTCGGACAAGCCAGAGGATTCTTCTGCAATCTGCTGCTGAATATCCCACTTCATCTGAACACAATCGAATTTTTTATTCTTCATCATTTCAAACTACCTCTTTTGGAGAATATATGCCAATCTCTTTGTATCCATTCATCAAATTAACTGCATGGTATCCGCTTATTTTCTCATAATGCACAATATGCTTAAAGTTCCAGCTAACAACAAAATCTGCATCTGCTACAGATGCCGATGCAATATGTTCAGCATCCATTTTACCTTCTGGTTCAACTATTCTGGCTTCTAAATACGCATCGCGTAAATGAGCGATTTCATCACTAAATTCAATTATCTCCACGTTCTCCGGCGGCAACTCAGCCAACACTCTTTGAACATAATCAGGAGCTCTTTCAAGTTCGCCAAGAGTTGTAGCTGAAATTATAAGTAGGAACTTACCTGCTTTTATGTTATGTCTGCAAAAAATGACTTACTTTCCTCGGCAAACTCATCATCAAAACAACCGCCGAAAACTGAAGTGTCCGCATACACACGAAATTGTTTCATTTTCTAACCACAAAAACCCAGAAAAAATCCATTTATCCTGTATTAATATGCTACTACAAAGCGATTTATAAAGCAATAAAAAACGACAAGAAAGCCGAAGGCAAGTCAGCCGGGGGTCAGATTTCGACATATTTAGGTCGATACAAATGGTGATAATTCGCGGAGTCTGTTGACGACTTCGGGCATTTTTTCGATTGTATAATCCACTTCTTTTTCGGTGTTATACCTGCTCAGGCTGAATCGAATTGAGCCGTGGGCGGCGGTGAAGGGCACGCCCATCGCCCGCAATACGTGAGAAGGCTCCAGCGAGCCGGATGTGCAGGCAGAACCTGAGCTGGCACAGATGCCGTATTTATCGAGCATAAGCAGAATCGCTTCACCCTCGATATATTCGAAGCTGATATTAGTTGTGTTGGGCAAACGATTGTCTTTGTCACCGTTAAGCTGACACTGGGGGCACTTTTTCAATATTACTTTTTCGAGTTTATCCCGCAGATATTTTACTTTTTCGTTTTCTTCCTCGATGTTGTTTGCTGCCAATTCGCAGGCTTTTCCCAGGCCGACAATACCCGGCACATTTTCGGTTCCGGCTCTGCGTCCTGCTTCCTGATGACCACCTAACATAAACGGTGACAGCCGTGTGCCCTTCCTGACGTACAGAGCACCTACCCCCTTCGGTGCGTGCAGCTTATGGCCGGAAAGGCTCAGCAAATCAATATTACTTTTCGATAAGTTCAGGGGTATCTTACCAATTGCCTGGACAGCGTCGGTGTGGAACACCACACCTCTGTTGGCGACTAATTCTGCGATTTTGTCAATTGGAAATACTACGCCGGTTTCATTATTTGCGTACATTATCGTAACCAAGGCGGTATCATCGTCGATTTGGTCTTCAAGCTCGGCCATATCGAGCCGTCCCTGCTTGTCCACCGCCAGCTCCACGAGTGTATAGCCGTGATTCTCCAGCTCCTTGCAGACCGTTAACACAGCTGGATGCTCAACTCTGGTAGTTATGATTTTGCGTTTGTTTGGCACTGCAGTCAATGTGCCTTTTATGGCGGTGTTGTCGCTTTCAGTGCCGCAGCTTGTAAATATGATTTCGCTTGGGTCACAGCTGAGCAGGCCGGCCACCTGCTCGCGGGCTCGACGTATTTTGCGACCGATTTGTCCACCGAATGTATGCATACTCGAAGGATTGCCGTAAAGCTCACAGAATAACGGCTTCATTTCTTTGAGCACTTCCTCAGCCACTTTCGTTGTGGCATTGTTGTCAAAATATACGGTTTTCATTGATTATCCTCTATGGTTGTGCGGCTCTTGCGCGGAGTCGGTGTCTTCTTCGACGAAAAGTGCTTCGGAGACGAACTCTCTTAGCTTGGCTTCGACAAGGTCCTTCATTGTGAATTCGGCGAGCATGCATTGTGCGCACATACCCCTGAATGCGACGATTACTTTATCTCCTTCGACGTCTATCAGTTCGATATTTCCGCCGTGAGCCCGCAATGCCGGTCTGATTTGCTCGTTTATTGTCTGCTGAATCAATTTTATCTTTTGAATATTGGTTAGTCTGCCGGCCCATCGAGGTGCTGTTTCAGTTACTTGTCCTGCTTTGTCACCCTGAATTTTCTCTATAATTTTTTCTATTTCGCCCTTGCAGCCGCCGCAGCCACCGCCCGCTTTGCAATAATTTGTAACCTGCTCTACAGTCGTCAGATCGTTTTCGCGTATTACTCTTTCAATCTCATTTTCAGTAACGCCGAAACATGTACACACAACCTTACCTTCAAGCTCGTGTTTCTCTCTGCCGCCGGTTCGGTAATTCTCAATTGCCGCCTCAAGGGCTTCTCTGCCCATAACCGAACAGTGCATCTTCTGCTCCGGCAAACCGCCAAGGTAATCCGCTATATCCTTGTTGGTTACTTTAGCCGCTTCATCGATTGTCATTCCCTTTATCATTTCGGTCAACACTGACGATGTCGCTATTGCACTTGCACAGCCGAAGGTCTTAAACTTCACATCGCGGATTTTCCCGTTCTTATCGAGTTTGAACGTCAGCTTCAGGGCATCGCCACAGGCTAAAGAACCGACCTCACCAATGCCGTCGGGGTTTTCTATTTCGCCGACGTTGCGTGGATTGAAAAAATGTTCTTTTACCTTATCTGTATATTCCCACATAGTTTCGTATCTCGTATTGAGTATATCGTATGTGCTCCACACACTTACGTGTGTGGTATCCTTCTTTTTATCCGCCACCTACGATTTTTACTTTTGACTATCCTTCAAGGCCTGGTCGAAATCGGCTATTATATCATCGATGTGTTCAGTACCCACTGAGGCACGAACGTAATCAGCCGTAACACCGGCGGCGAGCTGCTCGGCTTCGGTTAGTTGCTGATGCGTTGTACTGGCTGGATGGATTACCAAAGTCTTGCTGTCGCCAACATTAGCGAGGTGACTGGCTAATTTGACATTTTCTATAAACTTAATTCCAGCTTTCTTGCCGCCTTTGATACCGAAGCCGAGGATAGCGCCCTGACCCTTGGGCAGATATTTTTTGGCAAGAGCATTGTCAGGATGCGATTTTAGTCCCGGATAATTGACCCAGGTAACCATATTTTGTTTTTCGAGCCATTGTGAAAGTTTCAGTGCGTTTTCGGAATGCCTGGGCATGCGCAGATGCAGCGTCTCCAGTCCCTGCAGGAACAGGAAGGCGTTGAATGGTGACATGCAGGAGCCCATATCCCGTAGGAATTGCGTTCTGGCTTTTATAATGTACGCCAATTCGCCAAATGATTCGACGTATTTTACGCCGTGATAACTTGGGTCCGGTTCCGTCAATTCAGGATAGCGTCCGTTCGTCCAGTCGAATTTGCCGGAATCAACAATCGCACCACCAATACTTGTGCCGTGACCACCGATGAACTTTGTGCAGCTGTGAACGACGATGTCAATACCATAATCAAACGGCCTAAAGAGTATTGGTGTCGTAACAGTATTATCGCAAATTACCGGCATACCATTTTTGTGAGCGATTTCAGCTATTTTTTCATATTGCAAAACATCATTCTTGGGATTGCCGATGCTCTCTATATAAATCAGCCGCGTATTATCCTTGATTGCCTCTGCAAAATTCTTCGGCTCTTTTGGGTCAACGAAACTTACTTCAATCCCCAGCTTGGGGAAAGTTTGGCCAAACAGCGTCACTGTCCCCCCGTAGAGTGAGCTCGAAGATACGATATGGCCTCCCGCTCCACAAATATTAAAGATGCTCACATAAGTCGCCGACTGGCCCGAACTTAACGCCAAACCGCCTACCCCGCCTTCCAGCGCAGCAAGCCGTTTCTCCAATACGTCAGTCGTAGGATTCATCAGCCGCGTATAGATATTGCCAAACTCTTTCAGTGCAAATAGTTTCGCTGCATGTTCGGTGTTCTTAAAACAATAGCTGGTCGTTTGATATATCGGGACAGCCCTGCTTAAAGTATCCGAATCAACCTGCTGGCCAGCGTGTAAGGCCAAGGTCTCCAAATGATATTCAGTTTTTTCTGTCATCTCTTTAACGCCTCCATAGTAACTTCTACGGCCCTTTTTCCGGACAACAACATTCCGCCAAAGGTCGGCCCCATCCTTGGAAGACCAAACGTGGTTGCAGCAGCCATTCCAGTTACAATCAAACCGGGGTAGATCTCTCTTGTATGTTCAACAACCGCATCTTCCGACTCTTCGACCCACATAGGCCCGAAACCCTTTATGTCCACAAGCCCTCGCTTCTGAAGCGAGCTAACCACGGCTGCGTCGTGTCCTGTTGCATCGACCACGAGCTTCGATTCGATACCAACAGGGTCCACACAGGTGATTGCTCTTGGAAGTGCGGATACGGGTGTCCAGTTGATGACCACGCCACAAACGCGGTCTTCTTTTATCACCACATCATCGAACTGAGTCATGTTCAATACCTTTACGCCGGCATCGCATGCCGCAGCGACCAATTTGGAACATGCATGCGGCCCATCAGCAACATATAGTCCATCCTCAACCTCTTTGTATGGCGCTCCAATCTCATCGAGAATTTCCTGTGCGGGGGCCCTGAACGTTACCTTGTTCATCAGATAGCCGCCGAGCCAGAATCCTCCGCCGAGATAGTTGTTGCTCTCGATGAGGAGTGTTTTCTCGCCCTTTCTCGCAAACTCCCTTGCGGCGATGAGCCCGCTGGGGCCGGCACCGATAATGGTTACATCGTTCTCGATGTAGTCTTCGAATTCCTTAGCGAATTCAGATATGATGGCCCTGGTAACCTGCTTTTCAGATATTTTTGAAAAACTCATACTATCACCTCTTTCTAAAACATAACGGATGAGATTGCCACGGCCTGCTTCGCAGGCCTCGCAATGACAACCACTATTTTGCCGGTAAACCCTGTTAGAAATTACTCCTTTTTTATCATATCATCACCGCGTTACAGAATTTCTAACGGGGTAAAATCTCTACCATTCTATCAATTGCCTTCCGGGCTTTTGCTCTTATATCCTGCGGCACGGTGATTTTGTATTGCATATCTTCCAAGGCCCACACTATTTTTTCCACGGTAATCTTTTTCATATTCGGGCAAATTGCCCTGTCGCCGGCTGCGATAAATTCAGCCTGTGGATTCTGCTTTTTCAAAGGATGGAGCATTCCTGTCTCGGTGGCTACTATAAACTGCTTCGCCGTGCTTTTGCCGGCAAACTTGAGCATCTGTCCGGTACTAAGGAGCTGATGTGAAAGTTCTTTGACCGGCTCGGTGCATTCCGGATGTGCCATAACAATCGCATCAGGGTATTTTGCCTTTGCGTTTTTAATATCGTCTTCGGTTATGACGACGTGTACATGGCAATAACCCGGCCAGAGGATGAGGTCTCTACCTGTTCTTTCGCCGACAAACCGGCCGAGATGCTGGTCCGGCACAAAGATGATTTTCGTATCGGGGGGCAATGATTCGACCACTTCAACGGCATTAGCACTGGTGCAGCAATAATCGCTCTCGGCCTTGACTTCTGCGGAACTATTTACGTAACAGATAACCAACGCATCGGGATGCTTCTGTTTGAGCTCGCGGAGCTGCTCTGCGGTTATCATATCAGCCAGCGGACAGCCGGCGAATTTGTCCGGCAAAAGCACGGTCTTTTCGGGGGAAAGAATAGCGGCGGTCTCAGCCATAAACTGCACGCCGCAAAATACGATTGTCTCGGCGTCAGTTTCGGCGGCCTTTATGCTCAGTCCCAAAGAATCGCCGCAGAAATCAGCGAGGTCCTGAATTTCAGCGGGCTGATAGTTGTGCGCAAGTATTACAGCGCTGCGGTCTTGTTTTAGCTGCTCGATTTTTTCTATTAGTTTATTGCTCATTGTAAGTTCTACCCCTCACTTACGTTCGGGGCTCTGTTGTTTGTTTTTTTCTGTGAGTGTTTTGTGTAAACCAAATCGGGATTTGGGGTTGTAACGGTAACGCCGGGCGGCACCGACTCCTTTATCCAGATATTGCCGCCGATTATCGCATCTTTTCCGATGACTACATCGCCTAATATAGTTGCCTCGGCATAGATTGTTACGTTGTCCTCTATCGTCGGGTGTCTCTTGCCGCCCTTTATTATCCTTCCTCTTTCATCCTTTGGGAAACTGAGGGCGCCGAGCGTAGCGCCCTGATAAATTTTCACATTGTTACCTATGACGGTAGTTTCGCCTATTACAACGCCGGTGCCGTGGTCGATAAAGAAGTTTCTGCCTATTTTTGCGCCGGGATGTATGTCAATACCGGTTTTTGCGTGTGCACATTCGGTCATAATGCGCGGAATTAACGGCACCTGTTTCAGATACAATTCGTGGGCGATACGAAACGTTGCAATCGCTATGATGCAGGGATAACTTATCACAATTTCCTCGTAAGACTTTGCAGCGGGGTCTCCGTCAAAAGCCGCAGCGACGTCCCCTTTCAATAGCTGTCTGATTTTGGGCAGTTGAGCCAATAAATGCCGGGTAACGTCCTCGGCCATTGTTCGGCATCCGCCGCTGTCACATTTCTCCATTCTGCAGCGATACTTATAAGCTCGCTCTATCTGTCCGGCAAGGTCGGTATAGACCTGGCAGAGGATATCGCCGACGATGAAATTGATATTTGATTTTGTAACCGTCCTTCTGCCGGTGTAGCCCGGAAAAAGCACTTCAAAAAGCAAATCAAGGATTTCCAGAATTTCGGCTCTTACCGGCAGGTCAGAGGCATCGATAAAATTTATGCCGGAATCGCCCTTATACGTACGAGCGATTTCGCCAACCAGATTTTCGATTTTCTTGTCGGTCAACTTGTTCTTTGGCATTGTCAAACCCTCTCGGAAAAGCAACAGCTTTCTGCTATTGCTCAAACATATCGGTGGAGATATATCTTTCTCCGGTATCGGGTAAAATTACCACTATTGTTTTGCCCTGGTTTTCCGGCCGCTGTGAAAGCTGTACTGCCGCCCACATTGCAGCGCCTGAGCTTATACCGGCCAAAATTCCCTCTTTCAGCGCTAACTGCCGCGCCGTTTCCATAGCGTCATCGTTGGAGACCTGTATAATTTCGTCGATTATCTCGACATTTATCACATCCGGCACGAATCCGGCGCCGATACCCTGTATCTTATGCGGGCCCGGCTTGCCGCCGGAGAGCACCGGTGAGTCTTTCGGCTCGACTGCCACCACTTTTAAGTCTTTGTTGCGCTGTTTTAACACTTCGCCGCATCCGGTCAACGTTCCACCCGTTCCGACGCCGGAGACAAAGATGTCAATCTTATGACCGGTATCATCCCAAATCTCCTCGGCGGTGGTTTCCCTGTGAATTTGCGGATTTGCAGGGTTGTTAAACTGCTGCGGCATAAAGGCATTGGTATTCTGTGCGACGAGCTGTTCGGCCTCTTCCACAGCTCCGGTCATACCACGCTCAGCGGGCGTTAGTACAATTTCCGCACCAAACAACTGCAGCAACTTTCTTCTCTCAATGCTCATCGACTCAGGCATAGTCAATATTAACCGGTAGCCCTTTGCAGCACAAATGAAGGCAAGCCCTATACCGGTATTGCCGCTGGTCGGCTCGATTATAACCGTGTCCGGTTTTATCAGTCCATCCTTTTCTGCGGCCTCTATCATTGACAACGCAATCCTGTCTTTTACGCTGCCGCAGGGATTAAATGCTTCAAGCTTGGCGAGAATGGCTGCTTTGTCCGAGCCGAGCTTATTGATTTGCACCAACGGCGTATGACCAACAACACCGGTGATATCTTCGAATACGGCACTCATCATTTCTCCTTCTATCTATATTTGGTAATCCACGGTTTTGTTATTTTTTGTTCTATCAACCAAATCCTTGAATGTTATCGATTGCAGGACAGCCGTAACAGCCTCCTGCAGCTGGGTCCAGACCTGCCTGGCCACACAATCAGCAGAGCGAGCACAGTAATTTTCGTTTTCGGTGCATTCGACAGTAACCACGGGGCCCTCCAGGCAATTGAAAACATCGCTAAGTTTAATCTGTTCTGGAGCTTTGGCAAGCATATAGCCACCTTTGGAGCCTCTAACACTTCTGACAAATCCTGCTGATTTGAGTATGGCCATTAACTGGTCGAGGTATTTGACGGATATATCCTGGCGGCGAGCGATGATTTTAAGCTGCAAAGGCCCCCTGCCGACATTTTCAGCCAGTTCTAACATAGCCCTTATCCCATATCTGGTCCGAGTTGAAAGCCGCATAGCCAATCTCCTATTATTCCTACGACATTAGTAGTATATTATATGAAATTATCAACGTTTGTTTGCAAAAAAACTGAAAAATTAGCAAAAAATTTGAAAATTTTTGTAAATTCGGCATTTTCGGCACTGCCGACAAGACGGAATCAACTCATCCATCCGAAAAAAGCATGTTTCGCAGCGAAGCAACAGTCAATTTACTTGACAGCTTTACCAACTCCTTTTAAAATGGTATGGTTTATTTTGCAGCTATTAAAATGGGATGTTAGGGATGGCAAAAGGTCCCCCGAAAAAAGTGGCGTTTATTTCTTCTTTCCTGCCAAGAAAATGTGGAATTGCGACTTTCAGCTCGGATCTTATCGATAATACAGCAACAGCGGCCAAGGGTGAATTCGAGCCGCTGGTGGTCGCAATGCGGTCGGATAATGACCTGAAATACAAAGACCCGGTTAAATTCGAAATCCGGCAAAATGTAAAAAACGATTACATTTGTGCCGCCGATTATATCAATTTCAGCCACATTGACGTGGTTTCTGTGCAGCACGAATTTGGTCTGTTCGGTGGCGATGCAGGCTCGTATCTGAGCTTGCTGCTCGATAGACTAAAGGCCCCCACAATAACAACCCTCCATACGGTCCTCGATGACCCAAACCCGGCTTACCATAAGTCGTTAGTGGATGTGTGCAACGCCTCCTACAAGGTAATCACTATGAACGAACGCGGGGTCGATATGCTGCGTGACATTTACGGCATATCGGGTAAAAAAGTCCAACTGATTGCGCACGGGATACCGGATTTGCCTTTCGTTGACAGCAACTACTACAAGCATAAATCCGGTATGGAAGGGCGAAGAACGATTTTGACATTCGGGCTGCTCAGCAGGAAGAAAGGGATAGAGGTTCTGTTAAAGGCGATGCCGGCCATAATCGAGGCCGACCCGTCCGCTCTGTACATAGTCCTGGGAATGACACATCCATCCGTATTAAAACAGGATGGCGAATCCTATAGATTCAGCTTACAGCGAATAGTAAAAGAATTGGGCTTGAAGGAACATGTGATTTTTCACAACAGGTTTGTAAGTAACGAAGAACTGCACAACTTTTTATGCTCAGCCGACATTTATGTTACTCCATATCTAAGCAGGGAACAACTGACCAGCGGGACGTTATCCTTTGCGGTCGGGACAGGCAAAGCCGTTGTCTCGACCCCTTATTGGGCGGCTATGGAGCTGCTGGCCGACGGTCGAGGCAAACTGGTGAGCTTCGGCGATTCGGAGCAAACGGCTGAGGCAATAATAGAAATCCTTCAGGATGATTCGCTGTTTTATTCACTGCGAAGACGTGCTTACGAGTACGGCAGGTCACGAACGTGGCCGAAAATCGGGCAGGCCTACTGGAAATTATTCAGCGCAAAACGGCTTCCCGTCCGTATTACCGCCACAACCGCGCCGTCAATAGCCAAAACAATATCAACTATTGAGGTTCCTGAGCCGTCGTTAGCGCACTTGAAAAGACTAACCGACGATACAGGTCTGTACCAGCACGCCAAATTCACGACACCAAATCGTAAATACGGCTACTGCACAGACGACAACGCAAGAGCAGTAATTGCAATGACCAAGTACTACTCGCAATATCCCGAGCCAGGCGCTCTGGAGCTTTTCGATATATACCTGTCCTTTATTCTGCATTCACAAAATAACGACGGCTCAGTGAGGAACTTTATGAATTTCGACAGGACCTGGCAGAAAAATGAGCCTGTCAGTGATGCTCTCGGCAGAGTATTGTGGGCGTTCGGGACGGTTATGGCAAAGCCGCCCTCGCCATCGTATTTATCAATAATCAAAGACTGTTTTGACAGGTCCGTAAAACATGTGGAGAAACAATACCCAAGGGGTATGGCGTATTCCATACTTGGTATGAATGATTATCTCAAGCAGTTTCCCGGAGCCAGCGACATCAAACGCCAACTGGTAATAGCCGCAGACGGACTGATAGCTCAGTACGAAGAAAATAGTCTGCCTGATTGGCAGTGGTTTGAGGACACACTAACTTACGACAACGCCGTTTTGCCACACGCGTTATTTGTTGCCGGCCTGACTTTTGGTGATAAGAAATACATCGAAGCTGCAGAAAAAACGTGTGAGTTTCTGCTGGCAAATACTTTCAATGGGGACCATTTCAGCTTCATCGGCTGCAAGGGATGGTACGAACGCGGAAAGACAAAAGCTGCATTTGACCAGCAGCCGATAGAAGCTGCAAGTACGGTTATGATGCTAAGGCCCGCTTATGATGCCACACAAAACAGCAAATATTTGACACTGCAAAGAAAAGCGTTCGACTGGTTCCTGGGAGAAAACGACCTGCATATTCCACTGTACGACTTTAGAACCAAAGGATGCTGTGATGCGCTAATTCCCGACGGGGTCAACAACAATCAAGGTGCAGAGAGCACGCTGAGCTTTTTGCTGAGCCTACTGGCTATAGTCGAAAGCTATACCATAGCCGACAAGATTGAGGGCGGTAAAGGTGTTTCCCTACGGCAAGCCAAACTCATAGAGCAAACAACCAAAAAAGCTGCCCCTATAAAAAGTATACCTGTTAAGGCCAAACCTAAAAAAAGGCAGGTCGAAGAACTTACCTAATACTATAGGGTCTATTTTTTCAAGGCATTGCAAAACAAGCATCCCAACGCAATTGAGCAATCGGACCGTTATGGCCCTTCCAGCAAGTTGCCGGCTTCCTCGGCAGTCCACGTGATATCACGGCCCAACCCTGCAATAGCTTGACAGCTTACTAATGAAAAGAGCACAACAATTAAAGCAAATATCAAAAGGACTTTTCTAAACATTTTTTCAAACTCCCTTTTATCGCCGATAAGCTTATCTCCCCAACGATATTTGCAGAAAACCGTAAAAAATTTGATAAAATCATGTAAGCTCCCGGCAAATTTGCCAAATGTGATTCGTCGCATCCGGCAGGTCTATTTAATCTTATCGGACAAATAGCTGCATTGATAACAGTTTAAGCTGAAAATAGTTTAAATGAAAGTCGCCAGCTTTAACGTCAATTCCTTATGCGCTCGCTTACCCATCCCTGTTCTCTGGGCAGGGGCCTTCAATACAGCACCGGAGCCAATAGACATATATGACGCCGAAGGTTTATCGGGCACGTGTGTTTCCATCCGGATGCTCACAAGACATTGAACGAAGTTTTAGAGTGGGGATTTGTCGATGTATTCAGGATGCATTGTCGGGAAGCCGGCCGGTATACATTCTGGGATTACAGATTGAGCAATTCCTTTGAGCACAATCCGGGATGGCGATTAGACCACATTATGGCTACTGAGCCCTTGGCAAAAAAGAGCACCGCCTGCTACATAGACAAAAAACCCCGACTTGCAGAAAGGCCAAGCGACCACACACCCATTGTCGCTGAGTTTGACTGGTAAATAATACCTGGGGAACCAGGATTCGGACCTGGACTAACTGATCCAGAGTCAGTCGTGCTACCGTTACACTATTCCCCAATAACGCCTTTAACCGCCTTGCTGTTGTTCATTTTGTTTTGCCGGCAACCCTATATACCCAAGCAATTTCCAGCCCGCCGGCAAAAGTATTGCAGCGAGCGTTATTTTCATCAAATCGCCGAGGATAAAAGGATATAAACCGGCAGTCAGCACATTCCTGTTGATACCCATCAGGCGACACAGCCAGAGCAGGCCAAAAGCGTAAATGGCGATATTGCCGAAAACCATCGCCAGAACGGTTGTTCCGATTCGCCGGTCCCATCCCTTTTCAGCCAGCAGGCCTACGATGCAGGCAGCGGCAATGAAACCCAGCAGATAACCAGCGGTCGGCCCTGATAGCGCCGCAAGGCCGGCTCTGCCGTGTGCAAATACAGGCAATCCCGCCGCCCCCTCGGTTATGTACGCAAGGACAGCAAGGCAGCCCCTTCTGGAGCCGAGCAGCGCCGCTATCATCAAGACAGCGAAGGTCTGTCCGGTAACAGGGACAGGCCAGCCGATTGCGACCCGGGCGGACAAAGCAATGACTAAAGAGCCGCCGATGATCAGAGCGACATCATAAAACCCGGCACGCCATATCTGGCAAGGCCGCAAAACGTCAGCTACAGTTGCGTTCGTCAACATATCTGCTCCGTTAGTAAAAACAGGTGTCCTCAGTTACTCCAAAAACAGGTTTTTAACCTTTCGCTACGGATACAAACCCAAAAAGCTTGCTTCGTCCTTCGTAGTTCCACTACGGAGAAAGGCTATCCGCCGGTCATTATATTTGAAACTTTTTTCTATGTCAAATAAAAGACTGGATACTCGATGCTCGATACGGGAATCGAGAATCGATATTTACGCGGGCTTTATTCTAAATCTTACCGCGCAAGCAGGTGCATCTCCCCCGGCAAAAACAACCGGGGCCTATGCCGAACCCACCGGCATAGGCCCCGAACTGATGCAAATTCATTGGCCATACATAAGCCTGGCCTCGTATCAATACAGATTACGGCCACTTTGGCTCCTCGAGGAGCCAACTATCCGCCAGGACAGCAAAGTCCATGAAGTTGACCCACTGGGAGCCCTCCGCCTCTTCATTGTAGATGTTAGCAATCGAGTCCACCGGTATATGCAAGATGGACGCACCCTCAACAGCCAGGTATGCCACCTCGGCATCCGACAGAGCATAGTCGTAAATCCGCACGTCGTCTATTGAGCCTCCAAAAAACTTGTACAAGCTCGCATCCCTGTTGTCTGTTATCGTTCCGATATAGGCCTTATGCTGGGACGTCCCTGAAAGGTCATATCCCACAGGTACGTTATCATTGGTCCCATCGAGTATGCCGTCGACATACACATGCAGCGAGTTAACATCTCTCAGTCCGACAACGTGATGCCACTCGCCATCGTTGATAAAAACGTTGCTGGTGGCCTGCCTCTTGGCGGCATTGTCATCGGTGGTTATGGTGACTCTACCTTCACCTTCATCGCCGGCCTCGCTGACACCCAGGGCATAGCGGTGTCCACCGCTCGCATCTCCGCCCTTGCCGATAATACTGCCCTTGTTCTCATCGCCTGTGCCGCTCATCGTAGTTTTCACCCATGCACAGACAGACCAATTGCCTGTTCCGAAATCGAGTAAGGGCGAGTTGACGTCCACATAGTCGTCGACACCGTCAAAGGTCGCTACCGGGCCTCTTTCGTCATCAGTAATCAGGCTCGCGCCGGACGGGGTGCCGTGGATACCGTTGCCGGAGTCGTCGCCGAAGTCACTGTCAAGCGGCCAGTACGCCACCAGATTAGGGTCGCCGGGCTTTGATGTCAGAATAACTTCATCGCTCTGGAGCCAGTCGTCTGCCATTTCCGCCAGGTCTTTCTCGTCAACCACGGCGTCATAGACGATGTTGCCGAGCAACGGCGGGTATACACCAGGAACAAATCTTGACCGGTAAAGCCTGATATCGTCGAAGTACACGCAACCTGAACCATCATTACCCGTCTCAGTAACCCTGTTACCAAAGCCGATATAAATCTTGTTGATGTTGGTCTTATCCAGGGTATCGAAGTTTGGATCTGCCAGGTCGATATTCCAGTTCGTCCAGTCCTCTATCAGCGCTGCATTG
>JAUWBI010000027.1 GCA_030601745.1 Phycisphaerae bacterium | reverse complement strand
GTTAAAAAAATGCCAAAAAGCGTGTGTTTTTGAATTTTTTTTTTTTGACTTTACTTTACTATTAGTTTTTGACGGGTCAGTAACTATGAGCGATTGATGGGAGCGGACTGCAGCTTTCGGAGTCGAGACCCGAAAGAGTTGGAATTGGTATAAGCCAACCCGCTCCCTCCATTTTGGAATTATAAAATGAAAGCAAGAAAATCAGTTAAGAAAGCTCGGACGAGGTCGGCTGGCAAAAGTGCGACCGGCCGGATCGGTTGCCCCGGGGTAAGTATGTTCCGGCTGGACCATTTGAAGCCGGCCGTTTACAACCCGCGCGTGATAGCCGATGAAGCGTTGGAAGGTCTGACGAATTCGATAAGCCGGTTCGGCTGCGTTGAGCCGATAGTAGTCAATACCCGGGGCCGGAAAAATGTTATTGTCGGAGGCAATCAAAGATTCAAAGCACTTCGAAGTCTGGGGATCACCGAATGTTTGTGTGTCACCATCAGCTGCAGTAAGGCCGATGAAAAACTTCTGAATCTGACATTGAACAATCCACAGATTCAGGGTGACTTTGTAAAAAAAATCGTGGAATACATCGAGCAGCTAAGGCAGGAGCTGCCGGATGACAACGATTTTTTGAACCTGAAGATTGCAGAGCTGCAGGTAGAATTAGGCCAGGGAAAAAGAGGTAGGATACCCGATGATGATATTCCTAAAATTCACAAGAAAGCCAAGACTCGGCCCGGGGATTTATGGCTTCTCGGCAAGCACCGGCTTTTGTGTGGTGACAGCACGAAAGAGGATGATGTCAGCTGGCTGATGAACGGACAGAAGGCAAGTCTGTTTGCTACGGACCCGCCATATGGTGTGGATTACACCGGCACAGACCGGCCTTTTAGAGGTACGGACTGGTCGGAAATATATAGTGATGTTGAAGTTGCCAAATTGAAAAAATTTCTAAAATCATACTATTTAGTTGGTATAAAATATGTGAAGAAAAATACAGCTTTGTATTTGTGGCACGCAAGCAAACGAAGGAAAGATATCGAAGAAGTCTGCGACGAACTGGGGATTTTAATCCACCAGCAAATTATCTGGGAAAAGCCCTGTGCCACGATGACTTACTCTTGTTATATGTGGGCACACGAACCCTGCCTGTTAATGTGGATCAAAGGAAACAAGCCGAAATGGCGGGCACATAAAATCGATGGCAAACAGATTGGAACCGTCTGGCCAATAGGATATATCAGATCTGGAGATCCGACCACACCGGAATATTATACAGATGTTTGGCCGTTGGATTATGATGGCAAGAAAAGGCCGCCCGCCATCGTGCATCCGACAATTAAGCCGGTCGAAGTTTTTGCCATTCCGATGCGGGTACACACCAAGACCGGGGATATCTGCTATGAGCCATTCTGTGGTTCCGGCACACAGATTATAGCTGCCGAGAAACTGGACCGGCGCTGTTTTGCTATGGAGAAGGAACCGGTCTTTGTGGATGTGGCAATCGAACGCTGGGAACAATGGACGGGCCGAAAAGCGAAGCTGGAATCGAAGCGAGCCAAAAAAGGCCGATAGATGAAAACGAGTAAAATCCCATGGTGCGACTTGTATCTTATAAAAGGCTCAGAGCTTCGTGAAGACGAAAAGAGCAAGAAGATTAATAATAGGATCATGGTAAATATAATGGAAAAAAATGATTTTCTGAAAAAGCGGTTAGCAGCTGCGAATATCGGACTGGTGACAAGGCCAAAGCGGAAAAGAAAGTGAGTGAAGAGGCAGCGGCATTTGTTGTTATTGCGGAAAGACAAGAAGAATTATAGTAAAAATAATGCCGACGCGGGCGGTTAGTATCGGACTGACCGCCTCAACTGCAGGGACAACTGCAGCCGATTTTAACACGCCGGCAAGATCGTAAAATTCCCAAAAATAGTATCGGTGAAAGTTAGGGGTGACTTGACAGGGATTTCGACAGTGGAGATAGCCAAAAGACAGAGTATCTGCATCTGCTGCGGAAGGTCCAGGAAAATAAGACGCTTTCCAGGGCGGAGCTGATCGAGTTGAAAAGATACGAACGTCAGGCAGCCGGCAAGATGACAGCAAAGGCCAAGTTGCCGTCGATTAAGCCATCGACCAAGCCGTCGACCAGGCCGTCGACCAGGCCGTCGAAGCCACGGAGAAAGAAAAAAGTTACTACGACTTCGAAGCGGGTCAAAAAAAAAAGCAAAAAAATCAAACGGGTGCGATTGCCCATCGATGAGGCGGAGGTTCGCAGGATGGGATTCGAATATGAGAATTTAGTTGCGGCAGATACGGCCGCGGGTACCAAAAAGCTGCTCAGCCAGATTCTGCCGAAATACCCTAAACTCCAGGCGGCCTGGGACCGCGGGCAGTTCCTTCGTAACTTGCAGGCCCTGGCCGGTGTGGTATCAACTGTAAGCGAGGCTGCACATAAGCTCAATCTGCCCAGCAGCGAAGTCCTGCGGGATATGCTCGACAGCGATAGCGAGGTAAGCGATATATGGAAACAGACCAGGCTAAATACGATCATCGAGGCCCGCGAGGCACTTCTGGCAGCTGCGCGTGAAGGTAATCACGTAGCAATCAGGGCGGTTGAAAATTATCTGCAAGAGGAAAAACATCCCGGCGCGCCGGAAGGCAGGGCCGATACAGCCAGAATGCGGCAGATTGAGCTGGTCGATTTGTTCGGCGTTACGAAAATTACTATCAACGATTGGATTAATAAACAAGGGATGCCGCGAAACAGTGATAAGACATATAACCTGGCCGATGTGATCAGATGGTACAGCGGGTTTGTCAAACGAAAAGAAGGTGGCAAGATCCTGCCGGCCGACAGATTGCGGGATTTGAAAGCCGAGGAAAAACAGTTAGATTTAGCTGCTCGGCAGCACCAGCTACTCGAGCGTGAAGAGGTGATAGCCGGCCTGATCGGGCGATGGCAGAATATAATAGGGGCGTTTCGATACAAACAAAGGGAACTGGCAGGGCTTGTCCACAGCCAGACAATCGATAATATTGAGAACATATTAGGGCGGTTCTTCGAGGACCTCCAGAGAGAGTGGCTCACCGTGCCGGAATTTCTGTATTTGTCAGAAGAGGCCGGCAAGAAATTGACCGAATGCATGGAGCTTTGTCAAGTGAATCAAAAAGGTGGTGAATGATATGGGTTATCCAATACAAGACGGTGAAGATATTCCTGAATGGCTGGCGAAACTGGTTTATCGGGGATATGTAAACGAATATGGAGATCAGCAATCTTATGAAAGAATAAGGGAGCGCGGAGGTTTCGGGAAAGAAGAAGTGATATGGCTGTTAAATTGTTTAGATATTGGAACAATAGAAGAGGCGATGCTTGCTCTGAAATGAGGCGAACCCTGACTGAAAATGAAATTAACGATAGAAAAAACTAAAGCTACCGCGGTGCCTGAGCAGAGTACCTGGCGACTACTGCAGATCCAGGAGGAAGAGCAGGACATTCTTCGACCGCGGCAGCGGCCGCCTTTTATCGACTGGATGGAGGATAACTATATCCTCGAGGGTGGGACCAGCGCTATTGAAGGGCCCTGGAGCAGAGAATATACACCTTACTTTGTTGAGATTGCCGAGTGGCTCAGCGATACGGTGACTCGAGAGGTATGGATCTATGCCTGTGCGCAATCCGGTAAGACAACTCTTGGGACCGGGTTCGTAGGATACGTGGTAGATTGTGCACCCGGGCCAACGTTGTTAATCATGCCGAGCAAAGATGATGTCAAAAATCGTGTAGAGGCAAGAATTCGCCCAATGTTTGCAGCTAATGATGATCTGATGCGACACGTGGCCGGCCGGGTGCGCAATATCTACATAGGCAAACAGACGGTGATGGACCATATGATTATCTATATCGGCTGGCCTACGACGCCACAGGCTCTGGCTGATAAGCCTGTCTGCTACATCATCGCCGATGAGACCGGTAAATATCCACCGTTTGTCGGTGAAGAGGCGGACCCGATCTCATTGATGCGTAAACGTCAGCGATGGTTCAAGGGCAGAAGCAAGCTGCTGGGGATGACAACGCCGGTGACGGCCGATGATATGTCGGACCAGGAATGGGTCCGGGGGGACTGCTGTGAGTGGTGGATATCCTGTCCGAAATGTAATAAATGGCACCAGATTGTCTGGGAAAATGTCAAGATCGATAGAAATGCAAAAAAAGAGTTCTACGATGAGCAGGTCTATCGCAGGGGCAAGCATTCGCGTTACGTTTGTCCGAAATGTAAACAGCCCTGGACAGAAGATGATCGGTGGCAGGCGGCCTATGCGGGTAAGTACGTGCCCGGCGATTGCGAGCTGGATTCGAACGGCCGATTGATAGGTGAGATTAAATCGACGAACTTTCGCAGCGGCCGGATCCATGCCTTGATGCTGCATCCGATGGTCGAGACCATCGCTTCGCTGACGGCGGAATTCGTGCGGGCCCAGAAGGCAAAGCAGATGGGCAATATACAGCCGTTGAAGGATTTCTGGAATTCGCAACTGGCCCGGCCGTGGCGGGAGGCCCGGGCCGAGACGGCGATTGATACTTTGCAGACACATATCGGCAGCTGTCCGAAGGGCAAGGTGCCGGCTGGTGTGCAAATGCTCACAGCCGGTCTGGATGTGCAGCTCGACCATGTTTATATGCGGGTGTTGGGCTGGGGATACCTGGCCGAGTACTGGAGCATCTTCGAGGAACGAATCGAAACCGGTCCGACCGATCGGGTTGAGAACCTGGAAAAGCTGATCCCGTATTTGACGATGCGGTTTGAACTGTTCGAAGATGAAGAATTGCGGATGCGAATTGCTCTTAGTGCGATAGACCGGATGTTCAATACCGAGACGGTCGATGCTTTCTGCGTGCGATGCGCGGGTGCAACGCCGATTATCCCGGTAGCGGGCGATGATTATCTGCAAAAGCAGATGTGGAGGGTGGGCAAGGCGGCCGGTGGTCGATTGAAACGCTATGATCTGAATGTCACTGCGTATAAGGATGCCCTGTATCGCGGATACTTCGAAGCGAGCAAGGAAGGTGCGGGCTATGGTCATCTGCACGCCGAGACGCCTTATGAAGTGCTGGAGCATTTGACCAGTGAGCATAAAATTATCCAACGCAAAGGTCAGCGGATACGATGGATCGGCTGGGTAGTGAAAAAGGAAGGCCGGCCCAATCATTACTGGGATGATGATGTCTACGCACGGGCGGCGGCGGAGATTGCAGGGCTGTGGACGCTGGCGGATCCCGGGAAAAAAACAGAGAAAACTAAACCGATCGGCACGCCGATAAAGAAACGGCCGATTAGAACAAGATATTGAAAGGGACCATAAGATGGCCAAAAAAAAGAGAAACTATGTTTTCCCAACGCCGAGTAAATGCCCCCGGTGCGGGACTGTTGATACCGAGGCTTACCATACGGATGGGAAGATTCAATATCGCCGCTGCCGGCGGGCGGTTTGCCGGCAGCGCTATAAGGTTAGAGGTATTCCAGTTAAGAAGAAGGATGAAGATGGGAATAAAACAAAAAAGCAAGAAACAGGTGTTAAAGGACCAAGTAAAGAGGCTGGCCGTGCTACTGACATGGGAGCCGGAGCTGGCAGCGAAACTGGTTGAAGCGCTCGAGACAGATCGGTATTTTATAACGATAAGCTGTCAGAAAAAAGACAAGCCGGACGATCAGCATGATCTGCGGCATTACTGGCTGCAGCATAAATATAATACAAACGATGTGGTGCCGGGCTTGAAGCATCTGGCTGCCGACTTTATAGCTAAAGAGATCCCGACCGCCCAATTGCCGACAGATTCAGGCTGGCATTAAGCTTTTCAGTGAAAAGAATAAAATTGCGCATATTTGAGCGGATATTTGCGCAGAAGGGGCAAGACTGAAAAATAGGGTATATCTGGTGGCAGGAGGGTGAAAAAATCGAACACAGGGCATCCTGGAGGTCTTGATCGGGCGAATATGGGCTTAAATTGCAGAAATAATGATATTTGGGCGAAATGAAAAAACTTACCAGATTCTGGTAAGAATTTTCAAAAGGTGATTGACAGGGTCATATCTTAATAGAAAAATAACCGAGGATAAGTGAATATTTGAAAAGCAGTCGGCGGCGGATGATCTGCCGACTGCTTTTTTTCTGCCGCCGACTTGCAATGAAATTTGGCGGTGTAGATGTCACTTACAAGCGCAAGCACGATCACAGATGCCCTCAATCAGTATAAAAACAATCTGGCCTGGGAGGGCTCAGTTACCAAGGCACAAAATGCCTTAGAGGCTGTCCGCTTCATTCTGGCCATTCGGCCAAAAGTCATCGCTGCCGGTGATCAAAATATCAACTTCGAGAGTCTGCAGCAGGAGAAAGAAAAGCTCGAAGCAGTTGTGGGTAAATTAGGCAGCACAGTCAATCGCTGCAGCTTTACCAGGGGGAGAATGCTGACGTGAGTGTAAGAAAGCCCAAAGCCAAATCTCCCTCTTCAAAACGACCTATCGTTTTTGATGGCCAGCATGGTTATTACGGATCATTAGGCTATCGCTCGGCGAGGATAGCCACCAGGGAAGGCCGCAGTTACATTTCATACCCGGGTTCCAGTCATGATGAACGGGACCGCAAAAGATTAATCGCCCAGAGCCGCGACTTTATGCGCAACAATGCGATCTACAAAGGAATGATTGAGCGGGCGGTGGCTTACATCGTAGGAAACGGCTTTGAGCTGCAGGTCAATACAGGGACACCCAGTGTCGATAAGAAAATCGAGGCGCTATGGAAGGCATGGTTTAAGAAGCCTGAAATTCGCAATCTATTGTCCGGTGGCGAAGTCGGCCGGATGATCTGCCGTGAAGTTATGGTCACCGGTGATACCGTAGCTCTATTGACCGACAAATCCGTGATCCAGTTATTCGAGGCCGAGCAGCTCGATGGCAGGAACCCATATATTGACGGCATCAAAAAAGATGATTACGGCCGGCCGATGAAATTTAACTTGTGTCCCTGGAAAAGCAATCACATCGATACCGGCAAAGGTCAAAAAATAAAAGCGGAAAATGTATTATATTTAGTCAATCCGGAAAGGCCAAGTCAAACTCGCGGAGTGCCGGCATCACAGGCCTCGTTTCCCATGCTGCATCGTATCAGCGATGTATGTGACAGCGAGGCGATTGCCTGGCAGCTGCTTGCCCGGCTTGCAGTTTCGATTACGCGCCAAGAAGGACCTGAGCTGGCCCAAATCGAGAGTCGCGAAGACCCCAATAAGAAAACTGATGAATTAGAAGGTGATCTGGCCACCAGATTGACTGAGCTGGATTACGCCTTGCTATTTCACGGCAATCCCGGTGAAGAGGTCAAGGGTATCGAAAGAAATATCCCCGGTAAGAATTTCGGTGAATCGCTGAGAATGTTTTTGAGACTTTTGGGGCTGCCGTTGGGCCTGCCACTCGAAATTATTTTATTGGATTGGACAAAAAGTAATTACAGCCAATCGCGGGCAGTCTTGCAGCAGGCTTATCAGATGTTTTTGTTCTGGCAGGCTAAATTGGCAGATTTCTTTTACTCACCGTTGTTTGAATGGAAGGTGTCGGCTTGGCAAGAGTCGGAGCTTTTTGGCCGGCGAAATAAAATCAAATATGACTGGATCAAACAAACATTTCCCTGGATTGACCAGTTGAAAGAGGCCCAGGCCTATGCCACGCAGGTTGAGCATGCATTTATTACCCATGGCCAGGTTTGTAAATCTCTTAACACAGACAGAGCGGAAGTTGTAGAGCGCCGCGAGCAGGAAGTGCGGGAAGCGATCAAGAAGGCCCAAAAAATCCAGGAGGATACCGGTGTCGAAGTGCCCTGGCAAATCTTTGCAGGTCTGAAGGTACCAACCGGCAAGGATGAGCAGGAGAAACCACAAGAGCAAGAGAAAGAGAAAGAGGAAGAGGATTAACGATGCCTTATCCGAATGAGCATAGCGCACGATTACAGGACCCTAAAAAGTTTAATCCTGAGACTTTTCGCCGAAAAGATAATGGCATTATCTATGGCAAAATCAAGGTACCCAGAACGATTGCCGTTATCTGGGGCAAGCTAAAAGGCAAAGACAAACCGTCGGACAAACCTATTCCCCAGGCGTTGCGGTTTCCTACAAAATACTGGTCGGTAGAAAAGGCCAAAAAATGGCTCAAAGATAACAACATCAAGTATATACGGTTCGAACCTGCCAAAAAGAAAAAAGACAAGTCCGACGCCGAAAGCAATATTATCGCATTGATAGCCGAATTAGAGACCGAGTACTGGGCGATGGACCCGCGGGCCCTGCAGGGGCTGTTCAGCCAGCTGGCCAAACAACAGGTTTATATCCCTGATGATATTACAATCGAAGGTCAAAGCCGCGTTAAAACACTGCACATAAGAAACGCCACGGCCGTTATCGAAATCAAAGGTGTTTTGCTACGTGAGGTACCCAGAATTTTTGATATCTGGGGTATTGAGGCTACCAGCTATGACCAGATCGCCCGCCAGGTAATCGAAGCGGTGGCCAATGACAAGGTCAAAGATATTTTGTTGCAAATCAATTCGCCCGGCGGTGCGGTCCCCGGTGTGCTGGAAACCTCTGAGATAATTAAGGCCGCCAGAGAAAAGAAACCGGTAAATGCAGTAGTGGATGAGATTGGAACATCAGCCGCCTACTGGCTGGCTTCACAGGCCGGTCATATCGAAGCGGAGGCTAATAGTAAGGTGGGCTCAATCGGGATTTTCTGTGTATATCTCGATTCTTCCAAACGCGCCGAAGATCTGGGATTCAAAGTCCATTTAATTCGTTCTGCTGAACATAAAGGCATGGGTATTCCGGGTGTTGAGATAACTGAGACTCAGATTGCGTCGATCCAGAAAATTGTCGATGGCATTGCTGATAATTTTGTTGCCAGTGTGGCAGCTGGTCGAAAGCGGGAGAAAAAGGAAGTTCGAGAATGGGCCACCGGTCAATCATGGTTAGCCGATAAGGCTGTCAAGATGGGCCTTATCGATAAGATATCGGCAAATGAATCTGTAAAAACAATTAATGCAATTAAGGAGAAAAGTATGGATAGCGAAGAAGAAAAAATCAATGCTCAAGCCGAGGTCAATAAACTGACCGAAGATGTGCAGGGCGAGGAGCGGAAGAGAATGACTGAGCTGCGGTCGGCGTTTCCCGGTGATCTGGATTTTGCGCTTCAGGCCTACGAGAAGGGCCTGACAGTGGACCAGGCCAAGGCTGAACATTATGACATTCTGCAAGAACAGATCAAGGAAGCGATTGAAGCTGAGAAGAAAGCGGCCGAAGAGAAAAAAGGTCAGCAAAATGCTGGTGCAAAGGCAATTGCCACTGAGGGTTCCGACGGCGAGGCTCAGGGTGACTTTATGCTTGAGGTCCGCAAGCTGGTTAGTGAGGACAAGGCCAAAACTCTTACCGAGGCCATGCGCAAAGTGCAGCGGCAGAATCCGGAGCTGCATGAGGCCTTTAAGGCCAAAAGCGAGGTCGTGGGAAAGGCCGGCTACGCTGAACTTGTGGCCTGAAAACGAAAAGAAGAAACGTAAGATTTAAGATTTGAAATTTGAAATTTGAAATTTGAAATTTTGTAGGAGATATGATTATGACTACACAATCCGACTCACCGATGACTTTTATCGCAGGAGAAAACATAGCGGAATTTCTGCGGGTCGAAGCTCACGGCAGAAAGATCATGAAGGCCTCAGACGAAGAATATGGCATTGGTACAAACCTGCAGGCGGTGACAAGTGATAAGACGGTAGCCGTTAGGCTTTGGGAACATGGCGGATCGCATAGAATAACCGCTTCCGGTGAAATCAAAGCCGGCCAAAAAGTCTATGCTTCTGCAGGAGGCAAGATTGCCAGTAGTGGCACGATAATAATAGGCACCAGTTTGGATGCAGCTACTGGAGATGGCTCGATAATTGAGGTATTGCCACACATTGCTTATACACAATTTAGCTCGAGCTCTTCCTCATCATCAAGTTCGTCGTCATCAAGCTCGTCGTCGTCGTCATCAAGCTCGTCGTCTTCGTCATCGTCTTCGAGCACCTAAAATGCCTGATGGTCCTGGATGAAATCAGCGGAAGTTCGATAGCAGGGCAATGAAAAAGAGTTTTAATCAGGAGAGTTAATGGCCGCAAAAAAGAAGAAAAAGCCGGCACCTAAAACATACAAGAAGCCCGTGTTTGTTAAAAACGAGAAGATGACGTTTCCGATGGACATCATAGCTCAGTTTAACGGCGGCCGATTTTGTGTTCAGTGCAGCGGTTGTCATGGATGTAGATAAGCGGAAGTTCGATTGCAGGGCAAAAAATGAAAAAGAGTTTTAATTAGGAGAAATACAATGATTCAGAAATCGACACATGCAATACCCAGGGCGGATTTGGGAGTTGCGTTCCACGAATATTCGCCTCGACGGGCAAGGTATATCGCCCGTGAAATTTTGCCGATCCTTAACGTTGGCAAAGAGGCGGCCACGATAAGTGTGACCAAGCGCAAGAACCTGACTATCCCTGAAACCAAACACGCCAACGGTGCCGTCTTCAACCGTGTTGAGCTCTACATGGATGATATGGCATATGCCTGTGAGGATCACGGATTGGAAGGTCAGGTCACCGACCGAGACAAAGAAAAGTATGCCGATGATTTTGATGCCGAGGTGGAAAAAACCCAGGGCGTAAAGATCAAGATGATGCTGGCCCGCGAGAAACGCATCAAGGACATGATCTTCAATACGACAACGTGGACCGGAGGTGATTTGTATACGGACAATTCAGCCAATCCATGGGACACCGTCACTACCGATATTATCGGCCAGCTTGTAGCAGCCAAGGAAAAGGTACGGTTGAATACCGGGGTGCCGGCCAACGCGTTGATTATCGGTGAGGCGGCCATGCAGAACCTCTTAAAGAACGATGATATAATCGCCCGTTTCGTGGCCGTCACTGTTGTTACAGAGGCGATTCTCCGGTCTGCGATGAGTGCCATTTTCGGCCTGCAAGATCTGATAGTCGGCCAGGCGGCATATAACTCGGCGGATGAGGGCCAGGATGCCTCCATGAGCGATATGTGGGGTGATGACTATGCCATGGTTGCGGCCCTGGGCGAGGAAGGCCTGCCAATGACAGAGCCGCAACTTGGCCGGACCATTCTCTGGCAAAACTACATTCCGGACATTGAATACGTCGAGACCTACCGGGAAGAGCAGACAAAATCCGATATTGTCAGGATCGAGCACAGCGTGGATGAAAAGGTTTTCGATTCATATTTCGGCCACCTGATGAAAATCGATGCTTGATCCGCCATATGCGTGGCGGATTAAACCGTTTGGGTAAGGGTCATGGCTACTGATTGTGATCTGGCTTTGGAGGCCTCGGCGGACAGTTTTTTTCTGCTGCCGGACGTCGAGACGATAATCTATCTGCCGCGGGGTGGCGGCAACCGCAGTATCAGCGCGGTCGTTAGCAGACCCGGGCCCGAGGCGATAGGTTCGCTGGACGGTGGCAGCCGCCCGCATATTGATTTGCTGGTCAAGAATGATGCAACCGAGGGAATATCCTCTGATGAGATTAATACCGGCGGTGACAAGGTTACTGCGGCTTTGCGAAAAGGGATTACGGCAGTCAATTTGCGAATAACAGAGATATTGCACCAGAATGCCGCAATGATACGATTGAGGGCTTACTGATGTTGGAACTTCGATACAATAAAGCCAAGCTCAAACAGTTTGAGCGAGAGCTAAGGAATTTCCCCCGGGCATTGCCCAAGGTGATGAGCAAGGGCCTTACTCGAACTGCAAGTTCAGCGCGGACTGAAATGTCACGAAGCTTGTCCAAACGTACCGGTTTGAAAGTTGGACAAGTAAAAAAAGGGCTGAGATTGGAAAAGGCTTCATATTCTAACTGGCGATCCGCAGTGACTGTTAGTCGTAAGCGATTATCACTTTCTATACTACAGCCACAAAGGACAGCAGGAGGTTTATCGGTCAAGCATCTGCGAAAACGGGTAATGGTCAGACAGGCTTTTCCGGCCTTGAAGGGTTGGTTTATCAGGTTACCTGCTGCAGGTGGCTATAAACAAACTATAGGTGTTTCTGAAGCTTTGGAGATTGATCCGAAAAAGAAGGTCGGCAGGTTGCCTATTGGCCGGATCAAAGGACCAATATTGGCTCGGGTTTTTGCCGGGGCCCAGGGTGAGGCTAATCGGATTTATCAGGAATCGCTGGCCCGTCTGGAAAAGAACATCCATGATCAGGTCAATCTGATTCTAAGAAAGAGGCTGCCGGCATGAGCACACCGTTAATAGAACGGATTGCGGTCAAATTGGAAGAGGCAATAAATGCCATCACGAAGGCCAAAGGCTTTAATTATGACTTGACTGCAGTGCGGCCGAAGCGGATCCATTTAGAAGGTGACATAAATACGGACCGTACGGTGATCATCGAGCAGGAATCGGCTGTAAAAGAGCAGCAGACTGGAGAAACAATTACCTGGCGGCAGGCCTTTACTTTACAGGCCCTGGTAATAGATAGTGACACCGAGACCGAGGCCCTCGATACACGGCTTAACAAGATTCGGGCCGATATCGAAAAGCAGCTTACCAGCTCGACCTATCAAGACTGCGATGGTCTGGCCGATGGGATTCTCTTAAAGGACCCTGAGAAATTCATAATCGATCCGCAGCTTTCAGGTATCGCGGTCAATATCGATGTTGAATATACGACTGATTATGATGATCCGTATATGAGCTCGTCAAGTTCTTCGAGCTCGTCAAGCTAAAATTGTAAAACCAAATATTAAAAAGGAGATAGACGTATGATTGGACATGGAGCGACATTAACGGGCTCGCTTACCGGGGCTATCGGTAAGCTGACAAATATTGACTGGTCCGGACTCGTGGCCGATGATGTGGATGTGACGGATTTCGATAGTCCCGATTATTGTCGGGAATATGAGCCTGGTCTTTTGGATTCAGGGGAAATAACGGGCGATCTACGTTACGATGAAACGTTATTTAATACCATACTGGATGCGGTGCTTAACAGGACCACAGAATACTGGACATTGACCAAAGGCACCAAGTCACTGGTTATACCGGGCTATCTTAAACAGCTTGCATTGGCGGTGCCGGATGGTACTCAGATGATGATGCCAATCGCCATCAAAGGTACGGGTAAGCCGCAATACCCATCGTCGAGCTCTTCAAGCTCGAGCTCATCAAGCTCATCATCGAGCGAGTAAAGCTAAACATAATTGAAAGGTTGATTTATGGAATGGGCAACGAAAGATGGTTTCTTCAAGGCCAAGGTGCCGCGAGAACAAATGACCACGGAAATCGGTACTATCTGGGTCTATGGCCTGAAGTGCGGCGAAAAAGATGAATACGAAAATGCCGTCGTCCGCTTCAAGGCAAAGTCTCGACAGGTACATCTTGCCAATGCGCGGGCAAAGCTGCTTCAGATAACGGTGTATGATCAGCATGGCAAACTAATGTTTGATGATACCGAGATGGGCCAGCTATGCGAGGTACCCGCAATAATAGCTGATCCGATTCTGGATGTAGCCAGGCGGCTCAGCGGGATGACCACGGGCGAAATAGAGGAGCTGGTAAAAAACTCAGAGACAGCCCAGAAAAAAGATTCAAACACAGGTTAGCATCTAATCTGGGCTGGTCTGTGGCGCGATTAAATGCCGAGATGAGCGCATACGAAGAGCGAAACTGGCAGATCCTCGAGCAGATCGAACCCTGGGGCCAGCGACGAACCGATTATCAAATGGCTACTCTGGGTTGGATAATTGCAAGCTGCATGTCCGGTAGAAAACGACGCCCTCGATTCAGAGATTTCTTGCGGCTGTTTGGCTTCGAGCCGCAGCAGGACCATTCCGAACAGAACTTAGACCAGCTTTTCGCACTCGCCAAGATGCCGGACAAGAGCAAGAAAAAGAAATGAAAATAAAGAGGCAGATATGGCTTTAATGACCACAGTAGGATTGCAATTTCTGGCCCGGGACCGGAGCCGGACCGGGATGGCAAGCTTCGGCCGGAGCATCAATAATATCCGTCGTCGTGTTATGGGTATGGCGAGTGCCTTTCTGGTAGCGGCCGGTATCGGTGGCATTGGCTACATGATAAAAAAGCAAATGGAAGCCATCGATACCACGGCAAAATTAGCTGACCGCATAGGTATGTCAACGGAAAATTTAGTCGCGCTGCAGCATGCAGCAGAAATCACAGGCATGGAAACGGCCGCGATGAATAAAGCGATGGAAACTTTCATCAGGCGTCTTGGTGAGGTCCGCATGGGTGTCGGCCAGGCAACGTACTCACTCGAAGCATTAGGTCTGACAGCCGACGATCTGGTCACTAAAACTCCCTGGGAGGCCCTGAAGGTAGTCGCTGACAGAATGAAAAATTTAGGTACATCAGCAGATGAAGCTGCTGCTGCAAGTTACCTATTTGGAACACGGGCAAAGGAAATATTGACTCTACTGCGACAAGGTTCAAAAGGCATCGAGGCTTTTAGGGCTGAGGCAGATCGACTCGGTCTTACATTCAGCCGTTTTGATGCCGCACAGGTTGAGGCGGCAAATGATGCGCTGACGAGAATGAGAGATGTATTCACCGGTCTATTTAGACAAATCGCAATACAGCTGTCACCGTATATCGAGGCGCTTGCTGATAAATTCGTTGATACCGCAACTGCAGGTGAAGGCATGGGCAAAAACGTTGTAGATGCTTTTGAGAGCATGAGCCTGGCCGCTGTCAAACTTGGTGCAATTATTCAAATAGTGGGGATTAGATACAAACAGCTGAGTGTGATAGCTTTACAATCAACGGCCACAAATTTGGAAGTTTTAGAAGTACTGGATAATTTCGTACCTATCCTTAAGGGGATGGAAATATTATTCAAGCGTAAATTCGGCGTGGGTTTTGGTGAGTTCGCAGCTGAGTTGCATAAAAATGCAGAACAGTGGAAGACTGACCTTGCCGAACTTGAGAAAGCAACCAAGGAAAGAGGCTCGGCTATTGAGAGATTCTATGATGATTTGCGCAAAAAGGCTGCCGGTCCGCCGGCGGCGGGGGAATACCCGATGCCCGAGATGACTCAGCGTATTTTGGCAATGGGCCGCAAAGAGATCGAAGGAAGGCTACGACAAAAAGAGGAAATGATAGTCCAGATGACTGCAATGGATGTTCGGCGGATAGAGACGGAAGAAGCTTTTGGTAAAAAAATGTTGGCAGACGAGGAGAAAAGAGTAAAGGACGCAAATGACATTGTCATAGAAGCTGCCAGAGGGCAAGTGGAAGCTTTTCGTTATATGGATTACATGACGCGGATGGAACGGATAGAAAATCTTAGGGCTTATGTTGAAGCGAACGCAGCGGCACTCGAAGAGGTTGGGGAGGCTGCCAAGATACTTAATGATGAGATACTTGCACTTGAACGGTCCAGGATGAACCAAATGACAATTTACTATGCCGAGCTCCGTGAAAAGATGCAGGAACGTGGACTGTGGCTCGCAGAGAATCTTGCCAATGCCATGCGAAGCATAGAAGGTTCAATGAGCAACATGTTCTATGACACAATGAAAGATGCCGAGAACTGGGCAGATCATCTTGAGGCGTTTTTCAGAAATGTCGTTGATGCTTTTCAAAGAATGATCGCCGATATGCTCGCTGAGTATATGATGTTTAAGATGCTTACAGGGTTAGGATTAGGTCATCTGGCACCTGGTGCCACTCCGGCAACACCAACACCAATGCCTGGGCAGGCGGTATCCCCCAGTGGCGCGCTATATTGGCCTGCTGGTAGTTTACAACACGGTGGTAGCGTTTTGAGAACTGGTCTTGCAGTGGTACACAGAGGCGAGACATACTCTGGTGTAGGAGGTGGTAAAACTGAAATCATCATTAGCTACACAGGTCGAGAGAGGCATGAGGTCAGTGCAGAAGAGTTCGTTGGAACTCTCAACGAGACAATTATCCAAATCAATATGCAAGCAATGGAAGGCAACATAGCTTATCAAAATGCTATGAAACGAGCAGTGAGATGAACACTTTTCCTGTCATATCACGTAAGGCGAGTTATACATTTAGCGATGAGCCAACGGGCAAAGCGGTTCTGGTTGCAGACACGGCATCCGGTTATCCGTTCCTCAATAAAATATTTACTTTTGATCCGAGAGCATTTACTCCCGAACTACGTTCTGTACCAGAGGTGGACAAACTGGTCATAATGGCATTCTACGAGGCCAATAAGGATGTGCCATTCTATTATCTCAATTCACAAGACAGCGTAACATATGAAGTTGTTTTTGTTAGTAAGCCCGGTTGTAGAATTGATGGTCGAGGAGACCGTTGGAGAATCACATTAAACTTGTTACAAAGTTCACCGTAGGAGTGAATAATGGCAGCTGACTTTACGTATGATGGTACTAAAATAGTTGTCTGCAACGGTACGGAGGGTACACCCAAAACCGCTGCCGAGATATATGACGCGGACTTGGCAGGGACGCGTTCTCTACATGATAGGGATGCCGTTTCTGCTATTGATGGTGCTCCCGTAGCTGTTGACCAGGCTTTGCAACCCGCTGACCAGTTAGTTCTCGGTGGTGCTGTGGGAAATGATTTGTACTTTGTAATTACCAACTGGACAAATATGGTTTCAGCTAATCTTTATATAATAGGCACGGCTCCGGACGGTGAGGCACGGACCATAAATCAAACTATCACGGGCAACGAAACGTATTACATGTACTCGTTCTTCAAGACAGTAACACATACCCAAATTTGGGGATTCGACAAAACTGATGCTGGTAGTTTCGACTATGAGCTTATCCAAGGCCGGTGGGGTGTTGTTTGGGAGTTTGAGGAGAATGCAAGTTATAAGTTTGACTGTAATGTTGAGATTGGCAACGGTACTGACTTGACTTATTTTCAGTCCAAGAACGAGCTGCTTTATTTTGTTGACGGCAAGTATCCACCTATCACCGCAAACGCTACGTTTGAGATGGGCGATGCTTCTGGCGACTGGAGTTACCAAGGCTCGGTGTTGTCTATAGCGCTCACTGTGGATGCCTTTTTACTGAACGCCGCAGGTACGTTCAAGACTTACGGTTCCACAATAATTCATCGACCTACCGGTAACAAGATACTGAAGTTAGATCATGGGACATGGACTGCTCGCAATACCGTTATTTCAGGCAAGGGCGGTTGGAGCGGACAGGACTTGTGGCTACTCGGTGATCTGGACGTAGATTGGAAAGATGTTCGTGTTCTTTTCATACAAGGTTTTCGAATGTACAAGGTGCCTGTAAACTTCGAGAATGTTCATGTGCACGATTGCACTTATGCACTTCGTCCTCTTGTTAGCGTTACTGTTCCGAACTTCAAGGTAACGGATGCCTGGCAATCTGAATTGTACCTGGGTGGTGATGACACATACATTCATTTAGTCAATCCAGGATTTCATCCCGACGTTGCGAAAATGGCGATACAATCTGCAACAAATCGAATCGTTGAGCAGTATACCTGCAACATCCATGTAACAGATAAAGCCGGTGCCGGTCTCAATGCTGTTGATGTTGATTGTGAATATGCTCACTTAGTCGAAGGCTCGGACAGCAAAACTTATAAATGTATCCAAGACCACACGGCGGTCGATGCAACCCACAAACCAGTAACAGGAACAAATTGGGATGAGTATTGGGTACTATACAATACAGTAGGAGGGCTTGGTGGACCTTGGCAAACGGGCTACGCTTTCAAGGCAGCGGAATCACTATGGCCAGCGGTATCAACTAATGGAAGTGGAGATATAAGTGAACAGATTATCCAGTACAAAAAGTGGTTAGGAACGTTAGAAATATTGGAAGCACGGATTCACAAGTTTACGTTCAGCCACGCGAGTTATCCCGATTTCGTGATGCATGATATAATTGTAGACCATCCATTAGTATGGGAGTTTGATATGGGACAAAGTACAAGCGATTTACAAACGATAGTGGCTGGTGAGTTGGCAACATACGACCCACCTACCAGAGCGGAGCTGACAACGGACAAGAACTCAATTATCACCGAGATAGATGCTAACGAGGCAAAAATTGACACCGTTGATGGGGTTGTTGATTCTGTTAAAGCTAAAACTGACAACTTACCTACTGACCCAGCGGATGATTCAGATATAGACGCCCAACTTGGAGCTATTGCTGGTTATCTCGATATGGAGATTGCAGCAATTAAGGCTAAAACTGACAATTTGCCTGCAAGTCCTGCACCTGCCAGCGAGTACGATACGGAAATGGCGAGGGTTACCGCCAATGTGGCTACAGAAGCCAAACAAAATACCGCGCAATCTGATCTGGACAAACTAACAGGGGCGGACGGAGCGACACTCGCAACGGCACAGGGCAATTACGCTCCTGCAAAGGCTGGCGATGAAATGGCACTCAGCAATGATGCAATAACTTCAGCTAAGTATGACGAATCAACAGCATTCCCTGTATCTCAAAAGGCCAGTCAAGCGGCTTCCACAATTGTATCAGGTGCTGTAGTTGCCGACGGTGGTAATAGTACAACTCAATTCAAGACCAACTTAACTGAAGCAACCAATGACCACTATAACGGCCGTGTTGTCCTTTTTGTTACTGGTGCCCTCACAGGTCAAGCTACTGATGTAACTGACTACGATGGTGTAAACAAAATTTTAGTAGTAACCCCAATGACAGAAATACCTGCACCAACAGATGTCTTCGTATTGGTGTAACAAATGGCACAAGTAACGAAATTATCTGTATTAGGCTTACCTGGTGGGGTTGTTAGCTTTACACCAAAGCAACCAATAACATACTACGACAAAATTCCACCCTTCATGGAGAGGGACCTAATCGATCCTTTCGCTAGCGGTGCATGGCTTTGGCTAGTCCAGATTGTAATAGCTGGACAATCAACTGTGCGGATAGCACGTAACACTGAGAATGTGGAATACGTTGGTGAGACATTTGATAAATTCAATCTCCAGGTAGGCGAACAAATCTTTAGTGGTGACGGTTCTATCCCAAGAGTTACTCTCAGGGTCTTCCAAGACATAAATAGAACGGTCGAGGACCTGGTTAATGCAACAGAAGGTGCACTCGGAGCACAAGTCAAACTCATTAGGGTCAACGAGAAGTTTCTTGTCTCGCCTGTTAGAGCACTCGAATTTGATTACGACAACCTTGCCAGTGAGAGTGATACCGAGTGGTGTACATTCACCTTAGGTATACCCAACCCACTAACACAACGCTTCCCACTCCGTGTGTATAGTAGCAGTAGTTGTCCGTGGGCAACACCTACACTCTATAAAGGACCAGAGTGTCAATGCGTCCACGAGGACACTACGTGCACAGGTACATATAACGACTGCTATACTAAAGGAAACGCCGTCCACTTTGGGGCGGAATTAGGTTTGGATCCGAACACAGTGAGAGTATGATTAACGAAACCATTCAAGATATGTTGAACAAACCTTACGGGGCAGATTTACAAGGGCAGAGTAGGAAGTTTGTTTGCTGGAAATTCTGCCGGGATGTATATGAGCTGCTTGGTTACCCCCCGCTAAAACTGAAGGTCCAAAGCGGACTTACAAGGATACCCAATCCTACCCTGAACTGCATCGTGCTATTTCAAATGGCAGGTGAGTGGCATGCTGGTGTAGTGTATCCAGATGTGCTTCATTTTATTCATGCTTCACCACTGGACATACATAACCGTGAGACCACAGAGTACGTAGCTTGCAGAGAACGCTTAACCGCATGGCCCTATAAATTGATGATTGAAGGATATTATGAGCCATAATATACTGTTGGTTGCAGTTTTCCATCATCCAATAGAGCGGAGCAATGTAACGGTTGTAGAAGTGCCGGATCGACAGCAATCCATCCCTGAATTAAAAGCCTTGCTGCGCCTCCCGGACGATTATGTTGGGCGGATGCACAGTGACTCTAGAGTTGTCTTCGCACCGGAGGCAGCATGGCCACAGGTATGGTCGCTTATTATCGCAATCGCCTGGACTGCGGCGATAACCATTGCAGTTTATTACATCACTAAGGGACTCTTCCACCAAGAAGTACCCGAGAGGAAGGATCAACCAGCAAGCCAATCCTTCGGGTGGAATCCATTTACTACTCGAGGTGAAGGCTTTCCACGTCCAGTATCCTATGGTACCAATATGCACTATGGTAACATTGTTGCCAAGTGGACCGATGTGGATGGGAGCGGCGATGAAATCCTATACCTGATACTTGACTATGGCCGTGGACCAATCAAGGGCCGCGGTGCGAATATTGTCTACCTTGATGACCAGTCTGTAGGCAACTTCCCGAGCGTCAGCGTACAAGATAGGCTCGGCACTCTGAACCAAACTTGCATGACCGGCTTCGAGAAGCACAAAAACGAATACAGACCTGAAGGCATGGTGGTCAGTTATAGCGGGGGGGCATTAGCATGGACCACCCCGAACAAAAATTTTAATGATATCGAGTATACTTTAGCGTTTCTACGCGGATTGTATCACTACACGGACCAGGGCGATGTGGCTACACATGGCATCGGTGTTAAAGTACAGATAAGTGTGCGAGGACTCTCGGCGTGGACCACGCTTTTGAATACCACCATCAGTGATGACGAAACAGCACCTGTGTATAAGGCTTACAGTGTTAACGAGCAGCTAACTGCACTGGAACTTGATCCTCTTGTCCGTGGTACACAATACGACTTACGCTTGGAAAAAATGACTGCAGACAAAGGTGTGAGATATGGTGACGAGTTGTCTCTGCGGGCGGTACGGGAAGTTAGTGATGTAGCGTTCACCCGACCAGGTAGGGCGTTATTGGGGATAACAGCATTGGCAACTGAGCGGCTGTCGGGACGCTTTAATGTCAAATGGGTGGCCGATGATAAACTCGTTAACGTTTTCAATGGCACTATATGGGAAATTAAATGGACCCGTAACAGAGCTTGGATCTATTTTGATACAATCACGCAACCAATTATCTCGGGTGACGGACCGTTTATAATAGAAAGATACGAAGGGCTCAATCCGTCCCAGGTTGACCTCGCGTTTATCTACGAGTGGGCCGAATGGTGCGACCAAGATGTAGATGATGGCAACGAAGGCTTAGAAGATAGGATGCCCTGCGACATCATTTGTGACTATGAAACTGATGTATGGCGGTTGTCATACGAAATTGCGCAAATCGGGAGGATGTATCCGTACTGGCAAGGGCATACGCTTACAGGTTGGTTAGACACAACAACAACTGAACCCATTGACCTTATCACTATGGACAATACAATGGCCCGCTCGTGGAGGAGTGGTCACGCTGGTTATGGGGAAATGGCGGGCAGTGCAGAAATCTTCTTCAAGGATTCCCTCCAAGGTTATGAACGTAAGAGTCTACCGATACCCAACGAGGATGCTGGAGCGTACACACGTATTGTACCGATCGAAGGTGTCGGCGTCACATCTCATAGTTTGGCAACGAGAGTTGGTAACCATGTAATGCAGCGCAACAAGCTGATAAAGAACATTAACTCCGTGCGAATGGGCAGAGAAGCGTTGCGCTACCGTTTAGGCCGTGTTGTGAGGATACAAAGCAATGTACCGAATTGGGGCCAGGCTTTTAGAGTTGTCACATCACCAACGAACAATACCGTTCAGTTGGACCGTGTTGTCGAGGACATAGCGGAAAATGACCTGCTTTGGGTAAAGACATTCGATACAGTGAACAACGAAGTGAGCCTGGACAGTTACACTGTTGACTCAACCGCAGGTAAAGTTGTGACAATCAAAGAGACCTGGGCAGCTGGGTGTACACCGCTTAAGAATCATCTTGCAGCGATCGGCATCGATGGGAGCATCAAGGAGCGTCGCATCATAAAGATGAAGCACACGCAGGAGAACTACATCGATGTTGAACTGGAGACTTATGATACTACATTGTTTGCCAGTGACGATTTACCCTTATATATTGACAATCCAGATTATGCATGGCCGGCACCGGCATCGCCACTTGTAAAGCCTTTAACGACGCAACAAGTTAGAGGTATTGTAAAGCAGATGCTCCCACCTCGACTGGATGTTGAAGCCCCAATGGTCTCGAACTGCGACTGGAATGACAATACACCAGGTGCAGGCTTCATATCGTGGTCTAAGCGTGATGCGTCAAAGCCAATCTTGTTTGGTCATCGAGGTGTGGCCTACGAAATAACGCCAGGCAATACCAATATGGAGTTCATTTATTACGACCCCAACTACAATGACCAGTTCAGGACAACCAACGATGTTAATACTGCAGTGACTAAACCGATGTGGTACATGTGTAGGAATAAAGCGGGCGTTGCTGAGCCTGCTGTTCCCATACAGACGCTGCACGCTGGAGTTATACAAGTCAAGACGATTCGTGCTAACCAATATCTCGAATTGCGGAATACCATGGTTTACAACGGTGATAACAGTTTAGATTCGGGACATCCGTTTGAGATACCTTTCAAAATCGTTTCTGAAATGACTGCGATTGTATCCGCAAAACTTTCTTTCAGACTCATGCCTTATAGAGCATATTCAACTGCGGCGGCTTCTGGGGGAGGGCAAGGAATAACGAGTGAGGATGGAGGTTCGGGTCCTTTCTTAAACACCGACGGAGCAAAAGCAAATATGCCTTCTATACGAGATGCTGACACTAGATGTAGCATCCCAAGTTCTACAGGTTATGAAGATGGTGCGCCCAGTTCAACGGAAAGTACACACTGCCACGATGAGTATCACGACCACAATATAGGTTATGGACGAAATCATAAACATTCAATCGGCAATTTGAGTGACCCAGGACACGACCATAGTTACGGTATTCAATCAAATCATTCACACGGAATTGATATACCCGACCACTCGCACACAGTGAATTTACCAAATCACGGTCATGGCGTGACTTATGGACTATATGAAGAATCCAATTCACCAACGGTGCATTTCCACATTGATAATGGTACTGGCTATGGTGCTCCTTCATCAAATTACAATTCTGACCAATTAGATATCAATATATCTGGTTTGCTCAGCGGAACTGGTTGGAAGAATTTGAGATTTGATACAAATTTGAGGTGTAGAGTTTTTGCTATTATAGAATTGAAGTTGGATATTACAGCATAAAAAAGTCCGTTGGAAAGGATGAAAATGGTTTGCCCCTTATTTCAAGAAGTTTGTCGAAAAGACAAATGTGCTTGGTGGGTCAAGCTGACAGCAAACCAAGAGGAGCATGGCAAATGCGCTATTGCTTGGCTACCCATCCTGTTAGTTGAACTTAGAAGTGCATTTGAACGAAAGGAGAAAGATAGCCATGAGCGAACAGATACTTAAAAAGCTCAACGAGATGGATGGAAAACTTGATGAGATTAAGACTTGGCAAGCTGTTCACAGCAAGGGGCACGAAGCACTTGATAATGATGTTAAAGAGGTCAGGGAGGTTATATTTGAAAATCCAGGACTGAAAGCAAGAGTACAGACACTCTGGGAGTGTAAGAGAAGTATTTCAAAGCGGAAGGAGTTTTGGGGCCGCGTCCTAAGTATTGTTATCGCTGCTGTAGTCGTCGCGGCGATCATGTGGTTTGTGAGTTTATATAAAGGTAGTTAGAAAGGAGCGACGTTATGGGACTACCGGCGTTTTTGTTGAATGGGCTTATTGCCAAGGAAGTCCCATGACGGATAAACGTATCAAATCGCTGGGTATTGTGCTTACTTCTCATCCGCGCCAGCAGCTTTTCATGCGGCAGGGAATATCGTCCTGGTACGGATGGCAGGGCGGTCCTATCATTCTGGTATATGATGATGTCGATGCTGAAATGTTACCACGTCCGGAATTTTGCCCGCCTATCACTCATATAGTATGTTCCGGTCAGCCTGTCGGTCGATTAGGCCATAGAAGCGGAGAGCTGGTGACTATCAAAATTGGTGCAGAGAAACTAAGGGACCTGGGTTGTGAATACATATTTAAGAGTGCCGCCGATACAACTACTTATCGACATCGGGGTTTCAATCAGCTGTTTGAAATGTTCGACAAATATAAGATCGATTTGATTGTGCTTAAACATTGTGTTATGTTTTTTGGCCGTACCGAAGCTGTGATACAGGCCTTGAATTTCAAATTGCCCGATTTTATCGATGAGCCGATGAAGGGAACTGCTGAGGGCTGGTTCGGCAATTACTGTGCGGCAGCGGGCGTGACTGAGTATGGTCTTAATGATTGGGATTGGTGGGAAAGGACAATAGGCTGCATACATGTGCAGGGTGAATATGCCCTGGACCACCAGACAGGAACAAGGGAGACCTGGAAGATAGGCGAGATTTGGCCGAGGAAAAAATGAAATATCTTAAATTAAGACCCTCAATAGAAATGTGCAGGCGGATACTTGGTGAAAATGTTATTGGTGCCGAGGTCGGTGTCTCATGGGGTGTAAATGCACGTGGAACTCTTAGTTGCTGGCCTCAAGTTAAAATGCTTCACCTTATAGATATCTACGCCAAGGCACTTCCGGAGGATATTGAAAAAGTTAAAGCCAAATTCATTGATTTCAACGATCGAATTACCTGGCATATAGGTTCGTCCGTCGAGATGGCAAAGACCATGGCTAACGAAAGTCTGGACTTCGTATACATCGATGCAGGCCATTCTATAAGGGCAGTGACCTTGGATTTGAATGCCTGGTTTCCGAAGGTCAAACGGCCGGGTATAATTTGTGGGCATGATTATTACAGTTTCGATTCAGTACATTTGGCCGTCAATCGCTGGGCCCAGGATAATCAAAAAGATGTTTTTCATACTGAGCCGGACTGGTGGATTTTCAAGGATTGAGAGATGGATTTTGTTGAAATTGCCGCACGCGGCGGAGACAGGATGTATTGGTGGGAGCTGGAGCTCCTGGACCAGCTTGTGAGAAAATACAGACCGAAATCAATAGTCGAAATCGGGGCGTGGGACGGCTGTTCTACTATGACATTGGGATTGGCGGTAAAAAAGATAGGAGGTCATGTTTTTAGTATTGATCCAACACCTTCAGACATTTTGAACAACAATATTCACGAGCTGGGTTTGGAAGATTATATCACGAAATTGGAACAGAGCTCTCCCTGGATAGATATGGACCTCATTGAGCTTCCGATAGATTTTCTACTCATCGACGGCAATCACAATACACGCTGGGTATTGGTGGATTATCACTTTTTTAGAAAATACGTAAGAAAGAATGGGATTATCGCGCTCCATGATTGTGAATTTACGAGCGTCAAAAAGGCAATCGATATCATATTAGAAACGGACAAAAACTTGGTTAAGGAAGTTGCCTACTCAGGACCAAAAGGTAAAAGAGGGCTATTGGCATGGCAGATTTGATAATGACGGTTCCGTATGTGATCAATCAAAATGTAGGTATTGCCTATAATCGCATCATGAACGAGCTTAATGGCTGGGTAGGATTCATGGATCATGATATCTATTTTGCCAATGCTGGCTGGTACGAATTATTTGTAGATGCTATAGATAGGCTGGGAAAGAAGGCGGGCTTTATAACCTGCGTTACCAATCGGATCGGATGTCAATTGCAAAAACAGCCGGGTGTGGACCGGAACAATCATGACATACGTTATCACAAAAAAATGGCCCGGCAAGTATACGATCAAAGTGGAAATGAAATTATAGATATAACCGAATCGCCATTTTCGCCAAGTGCCCTGGTTTTCATAACACACAAAGAAGCCTGGCAAAAGGTAGGAGGTTTTTCTGAGAGAAAACATATTGGTTGTGACAATGACTATTGTGGAAGGTTGAAATGCGAGGGATATCGTTTATTTCTGATAAAGGGCTTATACGTTTATCATTGGTATAGGGCAAATCCGGAATGAAGATTTTACTTAAAAACACACAGCCATTGCTCGGAGATCGGCTGATGTTCACACCCGTTATCAGGGACCTCAAGGCCGCTCATCCGGATTGGCAGATTGCAGTTGAATCCATTGGTCCGGAGATCTGGGAAAATAATCCGCACATTGTCCATAATATGGTCAAACCCGATGCCACTTATCAGATCGGCCCGGGCAAAGTCACCCGGGGCTCCAAAACCAGCGGCCTGCATATCACAGATGCCTTTCGCTGTTCGCTGCAGGAGCAATTGGATGGGCCCATCAAACAGGGACTATTTAAGCCGGAAATTTTTCTCTCCGATGCCGAAAAGAATCTACGGTTCATAGATGGTCCGTATTGGGTAATCAACATTGACTGCGGACCGTTCTCAGCCAAGCGCTGGCATCAAGAACGATGGCAGCAGGTAGTCGGTGCCCTTGGCGATATCACTTTTGTCCAAGTCGGCCTGGCTCGTGATAATCAATACCGCCTTCGAGGTTCGAATGTGATTGACCTGGTTGACCAGACAAAAATCAGGGAGCTCTTCAGCTTAGTATATAGCGCCGAGGGTTGTATCAGTCTGATCAGCTCGCTGATGCACGTGGCGGCGGCCTTCGACAAACCATGCGTGGTCCTGGCTGGGGCTCGTGAGCCTACTACGTTCGAGCGCTATGCCAATCATCGTTTCATAGATATGGTGGGCTGTTTGCCATGTTCAGCCAGGCAGGCCTGCTGGCACAATTCTATCACGGCTTGTGAAAATCGAATAGGCGATATCGCCCGCTGTATGGACATGGTCCGGGTTGATCATGTAGTCGATGCAGTGAAATTATATTATGAAGGTGGTGTGCTGACAAAATCAAACGGCCGGGTTGAGTTGGCCCACAAGCGGCCGCTTATCAGGATCATAACCAATGCCAAATGTCTGGGTGGAGCTGAGCGGTCGGTATTGCAAATCGCCCGCATGTTTTGTGAGAATAACTGGAGGGTCGAGATCTCTTCTGCTAATCAAATTTGCAGTGACTTTGAGAAGGCATTACCCGAGCAGGTTGTGATTACCAATCACATCAGCCGGCCGTGTGATATCTTGCTGTTTTACGCCTCGGACATGGTCTTTAATTTTGACCAGCAGCAATTCGAGATTTTTGGTCGTTTACAGGCGAAACGCAAAGTTATGGCCCTGACTTATAAACTCGGCAAGGCCGGTCAGGTGCCTTGGACCAAAGGCTGGGACAAATATCTGTTTTTGTCAACTTCTTTGAAGGAACAATTTGAACTCAAAACTCAAGACTCAAAACTTAAGACTATCGTTTTGGCTCCAGCCGTTGATCTGGAACCATTCTTAAAAGTAGAGCCGGACTATGATGGCCCACTTCGAATCGTTCGACATAGCAGCCAAGGCGATAATAAATTCCCAGCTGATCTCTCAAAGATCATGGCTGCGACGCAGGCCCATTATCGGTTCATGCCCGGGCCATCATGGTTGAAAAATTCCGATAAAATCAAAGTTTACCCTTTTGCGAAAGAGCCGGCAGCCGTTGCAGAGTTTCTCGGCGGTGGCAGCTGTTTTTGGTATCTGCTGCCGGAAGGATATACCGACCAGGGCCCGCGGGTCATAGTCGAGGCTATGGCAGCGGGTCTACCGGTGATAGCTGAGAATCGAGATGGGGCCAAAGACAGGGTGACAGTCGAAACCGGCTGGTTGATTGATAGCCATGATGAGATAATAGATTTGTTTCATTCGCTGGATAGCAAAACCTTGCAAATAAAAGGCCAGGCGGCTCGTAGACAGGCAATTGAAATTTTCAGACCTGAATTGTGGTATGAACAGATTATTGAGTTAATTAAATAAGAAGTTTCTCAATGAGCTTATCATCAAATAGTATCAAAAAATCTCACTCTGTGTTTACGCTTGCGTTTATTCTTCCGTTTGCGTTTTCGGTCTGTCCTGGCTTTCGGATTCGTCCTTTTCATTCAATCACCTCCTCTTTTTAATTCAATTCTAAAGTGGGGCCTCCTTGCCCCTTTGAAGATAGTATGCCATCTTTGTTTAGTTTAACCATTTTAATATGGAAGTCAAGAAAAACGGCATATTTCGACCAACAAATTGCCGGAATCGCGGAAAGATGGTGTATTCATGCGGCCGGGGCCGATAAAATCGACACACGGGGCTACTGGGGGCCTGTGGTGGAAGCTGTGGGGTGTTGTTCCGTAGGCCAATCAAAACTCTTTTAGCCGAAAACTGTTCAAAAAGGGCGATATATGCAAAATCTCAATAATTTTGAAGATTTTTTGAAAATAATCCTTGAGGTGCTGCTGCGTGAGAGGTAAGTTGTCGGCATTAAGGCAATTTGAAATAAAGGAATTCTGAGATGGTATTTGGACCGAATACGAAAATCGCACGGTATTTTTTCAGGGCGAGGCGATTTCTGCGTGCATTCGGCACGAAGTATTCGGTCCAACTCGCCCTGTTATTTTTATCCAGATGCCTATAGAAAGGTAGATGTAAAAGGAGAGAAGATGAACTGGAAAAAGATTTGGAAGGTAACTAAAATTGTAGCTGGTATTGGTGGTACAGTTCTTTTTGTTTGTAGTGTTGTGATTGCTGTTCTCGGAGGCCCTGCTGGAGGAAATGGCAGTCTTGGAAGCGGTAGTGGAAGTGGATATGATGGAGGCGGTAGTGTGTGGACGGTTGGTAGTGGACGAACGAAAAAATTCGGTTCACATAGTTCATTTAGACATAAGTGAAGAATCTATTGATGAATATTATCGAGACAATCAGTAACACCCAACAAATCTTTCGGCGGCCAGAGATGGATGTAGATTTTTTCTGTCGTCTTGGTATCTGCGTGGCCGAGGCAAATGCTAATGAACTGGACGGGGATGCCTTTTCTGTACAGGGCCGTGCTGAAATAGTGCCGGATCGCATGCGGTCCGAACCGCGGTATCCCGGCGTGCCTGGCAAGTTTTTTACAAAGGCGATAGAGACTGCCTCTTGATTTATAGCTCTTTGAAAATTCAATCGTGGTAGAACCGGGCTTTTGGGGAAACCGGTCAAGAATTTCTTGGCAGGTTTTATTGAGTGGTATCAGTCGCTGCCGACGGCCCTTGCCGGTCAGGTTTATGAAGTGCCGGTCATGGGTAATGTTGGCCCAGGTCAACTGCTGAAATTCGTTGCTGCGCAGACCCGTATGAAAGAGAAAACAGATCACATCCCATTCATTGGGCTTGCACACAGCGAGGACCTTCTGGTATTCCCGGTCATTGAGCACCCGCACTTGCGGCGGGTCCTCATCGAGCATCTTAATTTTCAGGCAGGGATTTGGCAGATCGTAATATTCGGTCAGCCAGCGGCAGAAGCTTTTCAGGGCGGTAAGATGTGCGTTGGCGGTTCTGTTGATATATTTTTCCAGAACATGCTCGATATAACGTTCGATGTGTTGGGCCTTGAGGTCGGCGGCATAAACCGGGGCAAAGGCGATAAATCGTTCGATGACCATTTTATAATGGATTTGTGTGCGAGGTTTATGACGCCGATTATAGCTGAGCCATCCGGTGGTTGCCTCCTCGAAGAGCATCCGTGCCCGCCATTGTAACAAGCGAGCTCTCACTTTTTCCCCTCCCCTATTAATGTTATACGAACAAGATGCCCGGAAAGTTTCAGAAATAATCGATGATTTACTCAAAAAGGAGAGGTGGTCAGCTTGGGAAGCTGACACTTTACCGCTGAGCTACACCCGCGAATTTTCACATTTCTGAAACACACCACATTCTACCAAATCAGTTCGTAAATCGCAAGTAATTTTTTAACGGTGACGGCAGCGACAGGTTCGAAGAGCGGTATACCGTATTGACTGTACGGTGGGCCCCGGGAGCCCCAGTGTCCTGGTTTCGTCACAGGTAAAGTTCCTGCCTGCCGGCAAATAGTTTTTGTGTATCTCTCGATTGACTGGCGATTTTGTGTGGGTGGGACTGGCCATCACGGTGCGCATGAAAACGCAGGGTTTGGCTAATCGCCGGGAATGAAAATTGAGATGAATGGTGAAAAGATGAAAAATCCTAAATATTTTCGGTTGATCAAGGATGGACAGTTTGTGGGTTTCAAAAGAGACGTCACTGAGTATCTGCCGGCCGGCGATGACAGGTGGCAGCTTGACCAGATAGAACATGATCCGGATGAAACCCAAAAATTGATCGGGCCAGCGATTGGCATTGCAACCCTGAAGCGGGAAAAAATAATATCGGAAAAGTAACGTCAGCAGGGAAGCGAATGAAAGTCGGTTTAATTGACATCGAACCAAAAATTTTCAACACGGCTTATATGCAGATTGCGACTTATTATAAGCGGCAGGGTGACATCGTGGAATGGTGGAGTCCCATCACACATAGACAGTTCGACGTGGTTTTCTGCAGCTCCCTGTTTGACTATACGGACAAGTCGGATGTTCCACGCGATGTGATTTGTGGTGGTACAGGGTTTGATGTTCATTCCCGGCTTTCCCGGGCGATTGAAAATTGCAATCTTGATTACAGCATCTACCCGGAATGTCGCAAATCTTTTTTGTGGTTTTCGAGGGGCTGTCCCCGGAAATGTCCCTGGTGCGTTGTGCCAGAAAAGGAAGGCCCGATCCATCCGGTCCCAGTTAAGAATCTAAACCCGCTGACTGAATATGTGGTCGTGTGCGATAACAACTTTTTTGCCAATCCGGAATGGGCGGAGGCGATAAATTGTTTACGGTCCTTAAAATTTCCCTGTGATTTCCAGGGGATTGATATTCGGATTATTAAGGAAATTCAGGCATATCGTCTATCTCAGTTGCGCCATTTTAAGCGGATAAAATTCGCATGGGATGTGACGGGGGATGAACAGAAGGTCCTGGCCGGCATAAAGTGTCTGGTCAAATACATCAAACCATATCAGCTGATGTGCTACGTTCTGATCGGATACGCATCGACGAAGGAAGAAGATTTGTATCGAGTTGAAACTTTGCGGAATTTGGGTATCGATCCGTTTGTGATGCCTATTGACCGGAAGGATTTGTATCAGAGATCGCTGGCACGGTATGTGAATAATAAAAAGATTTTCAAAACGGCCACGTGGTCGAATTATCGTCAGCGGGTTTTAAAACAGGAAGAAGCCGGCTGTGGCTGGAAAAGTTGAGAACGATAGGTCGACTTATGGAGCAAAATCAAATAGTTAGCTTAAGCGGAGGAAAGGACTCGACAGCTCTTTTATTGATGATGTTGGAGAGGGGCGAGCCGATTCATTCAGTCGTGTTTTTTGATACTGGCTGGGAATTTCCGCAGATGCTTGATCATATAGATTTACTTGAGGAACGAACCGGGATCAAGATTGTGCGACTGAAACCGACACTCTCTTTTGAATATTGGATGATTGAAAGGCCTCTCACGGATCGCAGGGGCTATTCCTGGCCGTCACCAATACGGCGGTGGTGTACCCGTGAAAAGTTTAATGCAATCAATAAGTATGCTAATCAGCACAAACCTTGGGTTCAATGTATAGGCTATGCTGCCGATGAAGCGGAGCGCCAATCGAAAGAAATAGTCAAGCGCCGGCGGAACTTACGGTTCCCGTTGATTGAATGGGATATTACGGAAGACATGGCATTGCAGTATTGCCGAAAACGGGGATATCACTGGAGCGGCCTTTATGATGTCTATAGAAGAGTGTCGTGTTTTTGCTGTCCATTACAGCGAATGAGTGACCTCCGCAAACTTCGCAAACAATTTCCTGAATTATGGCAGCGAATGCTGGATATGGATTCTCGCATAGACAAAAACGGGGGCTTCAAAGATTACAAAACAGTACATGATTTGGATCGCCGTTTTGCAGACGAAGATAGACAAATGTTTTTTTACAAACTGAGCAAATGAAAATAAAAGCAATATCACTGCATCAGCCCTGGGCATCGATGATCGCACAGGGTTCAAAAACTATCGAGACCCGAAACTGGCCGACAAGTCACAGGGGAGATCTGCTAATAGTCTCAACCAAGAAGCCGGAAATCCCGGGCCTATTATCAGGTTATGCCCTTTGCATCGTGAACGTTGTCGATTGCCGGCCAATGAATGTTCAGGATGAAAGTGCAGCCCGGTGCAAATGGCGTTCCGGCGCATGGGCATGGGTCCTGGATGATATAAGAAGAATTGAGCCATTCAGGATGCGGGGCTATCAAGGAATTTATGTGGTGGAAATCGAGGAGTAAATGGCAGAGGAGAAGAAAATTCTAACAGAAGCAGATTTAGGCCAGTTTCACGGCACAGAAAACCATTATGAACATTGGAGCGGCTGGATCAGCTTCACCGATGGCGTTCACTACGTCGCTGAAAAAGCCGGGGCTTATTGGCTCATAGATGCAATCGCAAGCTGGCAGAGAAAGGAGGAGTTCCAGATCTGGGAGCTCCACAAACACGAAGGCAACAAAGCAACGCTCACAATGAAGGAAGATACAGATGAGCCGATCCTTGTACAGCAAGAATACTCATACACCGATTTTCCACTCGATAGTATAAAGTTGTATCTTGTTGGCGGTGTTCTGATGCTTCCGTCGGAGTACTAAAGTTTAAGAAGAAAGGATGAAGGTATGAGCGATATAGAGATAACAGAAAAGCGAGACGGGCTAAGAATGATGCTGATGTTTTATTGCAATCAGGGGCAATTGTCAGTAGTAGAAAAAAACACAGGTGTTCCCAAAAATATATTAGAACGATTCTGCAAGGGTGAAAATTGTTTGACGCCCGAACAGGACAAATTGTTGCGGGAACCCCTACAAGAGTACGGCAGCAAGGATGTTGAAGTTTCCGTAAAATTAGATGTAAAGACCAAGTCCCTCGAAGATGAATAAATGGCAGAACAGCTCTACAAATATCGCTGGGGCACTAACGAAAAACAGAAGGCTATGAAGGGCCGCGTGTGTCGGGTACAGCGGCGGATGAAAATGAACAATTGCTTAATAGAATTTATCGATAATGGCCAGCAGGAATGTGTCAGCCGGTGGGCCTTGAGAAAGGTAAATGGCCGGGCTAAAACCGACGTTCGGAAAGGAAAAAGATGTTAAGTTTGAAACCAAAAGTTAATGAGATAATTGTCCTCACGGATTCCGATACAGGCAATGTTGTTGCCCGGAGAAAGCCATATCATAAATCAGGTGGGCATTTAAAGTTAGCATTTGATATTCCAAAGAAGATCGCAGTAACCCGGGAAAAGAAAACAAAACTCCGAAAGGATAGTCAGTGAGCAGGGCCAGGAAAAAAACCGGAACTAAAGAATGGGCCGTATCGAACGTGAACATTCAGCTCGGCTGTGAGCACGGCTGCCGGTATTGCTATGCCCGGTACCGGGCGGTCAAGTGGTCGAAATGGTGCACGGCCGAGCAGTGGCTTGATCCGGTGATTGTCCAGTCAAAGGTGACCAGATCATTTTTGAAGCGCTTGGGCATTGTAATGTTCCCGTCGACACATGATATAACTCCGCGAAATCTATCGGAGTGTATGTGTGTGCTGCATAACCTGCTGGCTGCCGGCAACAAGGTCCTGGTGGTGAGCAAGCCGCACTTCGAATGTATCCGGGAAATCTGTAACTCTTTTCTGAAATATCGAAAGCGGCTGAGTTTCAGGTTTACAATCGGTTCGAAGGAGTCCCGGGTATTAGCTTTTTGGGAGCCGAACGCCCCGGGTTTCCATGAAAGATTGCAGTGCTTGATATATACCCATAACAGCGGATATCAAACTTCGGTAAGCTGCGAGCCGTTTCTTGATTGTGATGTTGATAGGATTATTGGTCTTTATACTACGGTCAATTCATTCATCACCGACAGCTTCTGGATCGGTAAGCTCAGGCACTTCAACAGGCGTGTTGAACTGTTCGAACCAGTTCGAGTCACACGCGAGGAAATGGAAAGATTCGTTGATCCGTTGAGGGCCGCCCAGGCCGATGAGACGGTTTGGTTAATCTACGAACAGTTGCGAAATGAGCGGCTGGTCAGGTGGAAGGATTCATTCAAGGAGGTCATAGAAAAATGAAACTTAAGGATGCTCAGAAATTAGAAAGCGGTCAGAAGGTAATGCATGATAGGTATGGCGAGTGCAGCGTTAAAGAGGTGATCATTGCGGATGGTTCGAATGGAGAGTTATTTGGTGTGGTGATAACGCCAATTACTGAAACCGGCAGGCACTTGTTAAGCATGGATTCTGAAACGGATATACCTGATTTTTTGGAAGACTCGATCCGGACGCTGTCGAACTTTCTTCCCGGCTCCAAACCGATTGATCTTGAAACTATCTGGGCAGTGCCGGCAGAGGATTTGCCTAAGCAAGAGCCGAAGGAGTATTTCGAGCCGCACGATGAGAAGGTGCTTTGATGGTGATATTTGGTGGAGAAAATAAATGAACAAGCAAAAACTACCTAAAGGCGTTAAATGTCCTAAGTGTAATCACCAAAATGATTATTATTCACTTTGGTGCAAAAAGTGCGGAACAAATCTATATCTTTCGTTCTGTCATTTTCTAAAAGAACCAAAAAAGGTCGGGAGTTAGCGAAAATGGGTGTATATGTGGATGATCTTCAGGCTTGTGTGCGAAGCAAAAAATGGCCGTATGGTTATGCATGTCATTTAGTGGCGGACTACGTATGGGAGCTGCATTACTTTGCCGGGCGGATGAGGCTCCACCCGGCATGGTTCCAGGACCAGTCGAACTTGCCTCATTACGACCTGACAAAAAACATGAGGTTATTGGCCGTCAAGCTCGGCGCTGTCGAGATAGACAGGGAGAAATTTGGCGAGCTTATAAGAAAGTACCGGTCAAGGAGTGCCGGTAATTAACCATTATTTTTTTAGAAGGGAGTCACATTATGGGAATGCCAGCGTTTTTGTTGAACGGACTTTTTGCTTTAGGCTTTCGGCTGCTCAAGGAGCATATCGCATCTGATGACGATACGAGCGCCGTTGAAGAGGCCCTCGTCAATGCGAAAAGTTCCGATGAAGTTAAGGTCATTGTAAAGAAGGAGCTGCTCGATACGATCGACGATCAACTTCTTACTGACACCGACATCCCGGAATCGGTGATCGATGGCCTTGCAACCGCGAACAATAAAGAGGAGATTGTCGAAGTTCTTAACACGGCTGAAGGGCAGAGGACCTTCATCGACGCGATGGGAGCACTTCTGAGGAGCATTCACAACTTGATTTTCGGCAGAAAATAATTTGCAGCCCGAGTACGGGCATCGGTTAAGGCCCCGCTCGCGGAATGCAGCGGGCGGGGCCCGGGCGAGACAAACGTGCATATTGTACAAAGGAGTTTCAATTATGCAAGCGTACCGGATCGCGAACTGGTGGAGGTTTGAAATGTTGAAGAACGGCAAATTGGCCACGGCTAAGACCAAGATGGTATCACTAAGAATAAAGCCTTTGATCTATGTCAGGTTTCCCGTCCATGGACATACTTTGAGTTCGGATTACCGGAGAATGGTTAAGAAGGCAGGGCCTGATCTGGCAGCGGCTTGTGATGGTATTTACAAGATGCTGGTGGGGCTGGCCGGGAACCAGGTCAGGGAATATCGCGGCTGGATTTTGGACGATAGGCAGCAGCCCCTGGACCCGGGGCAAGTGGCGGAGCTTTTGTGCTTATCGGAGAGGAAAGTCGCTCAGATATTTGAAATTCTGACGGATCGAGAGGTGAAATGGGTCGAATTTTTAGACTTTCCCAAGTCGCTCCATAAGTCTTTGAACGGCAGTGAGTTGTCACACGAAACCCAGATTAAGAAATCTGGGAATAATCAGGAAGAAAAGGGATCGCCTTTATACGAAGCCGAAGCCGAAGAGATAAAGTTAAGAGATTCGATTCGAAGCGAATCGAATCCGAAGAGGGGGGTTTGGGAAAAAAGGGGAGACGGGATATCCCAGGGAGCTGGGCAAAGCGCATCGCAGCCCCAGGCCCGGCCCCAGGCCCAGGCTTCGGCTTCGGACTCGGGTTCGGACACGGTCCCGGCTTCGGATTCGGAAGAACCTACGGTTTCGGATTCGGCTTCGGCCCCGGTTTCGGATTCGGTTTCTCAGCCTGGGCCTGGGGCCGGGCCTGGGGCTGATGGTCCGGGGCATTTGTCCGAACAGGATAGATTTGAGATTCTCCGGGAATGCAAAAAAGCAGCTCTTGAATTCAGTCAAATTATCCATCTGCGTAACAGCTCGGACATCACGACTATTAATGATATTTTTTCTCAACTGCAGCAGCGGCTTTTCGTCGGTAGCCCATATCCATTATTTGAATTGTCACTCAACACGGCAAGGCAATGCTGGCGGGGTGACAACCCGATTGCGATGTTCGTGGCAGCCATGAAGAAACCGCCTTTTTATTATGTCCCAAAAAAGTTAAGTGTAATCCCGGGTAAATTTTCCCGGGGCAAAAATACCTAAACTTTTAATTTGAAAGGAGAACCCAATGGAAAAGCAAACTTTACAACAATTGTCGGTGGATAGCATTGTGCCGAGTAAGGACAATGCGAGGCACATCGACCAGAAGTCGGAAAGCTTCAAGGAGCTGGTTATCAGCATCCGTGCCGGCAGGGTCCGGATACCGATCCATGTCTGGCCCCATCCGAAGAGGAAGGAAAAATTCGAGATCCGTGCCGGCGAACGCCGATGGAGGGCGGCCAAAAGTCTGGATCATAAAACGATTCCGGCAATCGTTCACCGGGGAATCAGTTATGGCACCGCTATGTTGTTGACCATCACTGAGAACAAATTCCATGAGAAACTTATGCCTCTTGAGGAAGTTGAGGAGATAGCCCGCTGTATGGACCATTTCGACTCCGATGCAAAGCTCATAGCAGGATTGATCGGACAAACTGAGCAGTGGGTCCGGCTGCGGGCAAATATTCACAGGAACCTGGTGCAAGGATGGCGTCAGGCATTTCTTTATCTGGCCCGTAATGAGTATTTTGGAAACTGGACGATTGGGCATCTTACTTTGGTTGCCCGGCTGCCGGCGAACAGTCAAAAGGAGCTTTTGGCGGGAATAAAGGATTATTCCTGGCGATGGGAAAATGTTTCCGTACATGATCTGGGTAAACGTATCAATGAAAAATTGCAGCTGCTGATCAAAGCCAAGTGGAACCTGGACGATGATACGTTACTTCCGAAGGCCGGGGCGTGCTCGGGATGTATGAAGCGAAGCGGGGCCGAGCCGGTTTTATGGTTCGGCGCAATGGATGACCAAATAAAAACAAAGGACCGCTGCCTGGACCCGCAGTGCTGGAATAACAAGATGCAGATCTATCTGCAGCAGCAGGCCAAACGGCTGTCGGAAAAGCATTCGAACCTTGCTTACCTGGCCACCGAGCATCTGTCGAGCGATATGAAAGAGGATTTGTCGAAAAAATTCGGCCGGGTGCTCGATCAGCATGATGTGCAAAAATCGACCAAGGGCGCCAAGGGTGCGATTCCGGCGTTGGTGGTCCACGGTGACGGAGCTGGCACGGTCACTTTTGTCCGGGAGAAACAATTTACCAGGCCGGCAGGTGCGAGGCGGCCGGCCGGGCGGCCGCTCGGCAAGCCGACTCCCCTGAGAGAGCGGCGGATCTTGCTGAATGCCAAGCGATGGGCACAGGTCCTCATAGAGATGCGTGAAAAAGTGGATGTGACCAACGTGGACCAGGTCGTATACAAAGACAAGATAACGGGCATCATGACGCTGGTGGCGATTTATGGTAACCATCCGATTTGGCATGGTGCTATGGAAAAGACTAAACGAAAAGAAATCGACGCTCTTGTTAAAACGGCCGACAAAGGTGGACGCGAAAAAGCCTTGGGACATCTGTGGTCCAGTGTGAAGCCGACGCTTAACAATCTTTTATGTTACGGCGGGCCGGTGACACAGACATCGCAATTTGTCATCGATAATGCCAAGTGGATTGCTCAGCTGATCCAGGTCGATATCGATAAGATCTTCGAGGAAGTGTCAAAGCAGAAAGGCTTCACCGAGCCTCAATCATGGAAGGGCCTGAATGCGGATGGCACTCCGAAAGCCACGAAGAAAGCCAGGAAAAAGAAGTCAGCTTGATTTGCACTATGAGTACAGAGATAAAGTTAAATATAAGCCTTGATGAGCTGGCCTGGTTTGATAGGAGCCCGGAAGCCGGGGACCCGGAGTGCATTTGCTCTTATTGTGGCTTTGTGATCCTGGAGGTAGATGGGATGTGTCGAATGTTCCGCAAGAGTGACAACACCGAGGTCAGGCTGCATCCTGCGTGTTTACAATTATTGACGAGTTGACCGATTATGTTAAAGCAAATTGAAATACCAATCTTTGTTTTGGGAGCTGGGGCAACACTTCTCTGCATTCGCCGGCTTATTCATATCAAATTTACCTTCCGCATTCAGGATGTTTTCTCCCATTTGTTGTACTGTAAGCCGGCTGCAGAATTTGCCCCACTCCCATTATTGTCAAGGAGAGACAAAATGGCAAAGACACAAATCAGAGTTGTTACTGAGGTGACAGGGTATGCAAAGAAAAAAGGCAAGGGCTGTTACCGTCTTAAGTACGGAGATGTGAAGCTGACCGAGGCCCAGATAAAAAAGCTCGATTTCCTGATCGACAATAGCGAAAAAGTTAAAGTGACCCTGGAACCGGTGCAAGAGAATTTGCCCGGGATGGAGGAATGATGGCAAAGAAAAAGACTGAAAAACGCGAGGATCTGCGTACTGCTATCAAAGCCTACGAGAAACAATATATCCGCCGGGTGTTGAATAGGCATGGTTGGAACAAACTTGAAACAGCAAAGGCTTTGGATATCGGTTTGTCAAGTTTGTACAGGAAGATCGATGAGCTGGAGATCGGCAAGCGTAAAAAAACGGTAAAGTATTTACGGTCCTTAAAAATTTCTCAAGGGAAAAATGACTAAAACGATTGTCTATTGCGAGCGGTGCGAGGCCCGCTGTAAAGTGGATGACTTACGAAATCCAGATGCAAAGATGTTGCGCCGATCTAAAGAGCCCCGGGGTTTGTGCATCAATTGCGCGGTACACGATTGGCTGAGAAACACGTACCCGCCTAACATACTTTTAGCACAGTCCGGTCCGAAGATCCTGCTGTATCCGCATATACAACAGCAGTTCACTGACATCATGCGGGTTGCTTGCGCTGATGCCCGGCCGGATGAAATCGATTGGCAGATCATTGTGGACAACTGGGATTTGCCGTTCCCGCACAAGATGAAACCAAGCGCGGCTAATCCGTGCAGCCAATTGGAACTCGACGAGATTGCAAGCGGCAAGCGCCGAGGCCTTGGTTGTATCGGCCCGCCGAAGCCTGATCCGCTGAAGGGTAAGCCCCCAAGAAGTTTCGAAGACATAAATCTGTTAGAGCCGGGCTTGGGAGATGAGTTTAAAAGGCTAATGGACCGTATCCGATAGAGAGCTTAGACGGCGGCCAGAAATGAGAATTGCTAAACGGCTGAATATCTTATTTTCACGCTTCGCTGCGGTTCGTTGCCGTGGCGGTGGCCGTCGTCTTTTATGAATAAAGGTAAAGTCAGGTAAGATGAAAACTCATGGGTCCTTCCTGGCAAATGGCGGTTAGCGGTTAAAAAAAT
>JAUWBI010000118.1 GCA_030601745.1 Phycisphaerae bacterium | reverse complement strand
CTTCGAGTTCTGAAAGACGCACGCATTGTAAAATTTCAGAAGAGAGGGTTCCATGTTTATTATCATCTCGATGTACAAAACATAGCTCGCATTCACAAGGCCACCAGCGAGCTATTTGAGCTGGATGGGGATTAGACAGCGAGGTTTTTGTACAGAGATATAAGTATATGCATATATACTTATGGACTGCTTTAAGAATCGTGGTTTTTGAAAGAGGGCTTTGTGGTGGAGATTTTTTTATTTTTAGCCACAGGTTTCGCGGAGAGATTAAAGTGAGCTAAAGTGCCTAAAGTGAACTAAAGTTGGATACTTCCGCCTTCGCTGAAGCTATGGCGGACAAGCGATGCTCGATACTCGATGCTTGATGCTCGATGCTGGATTCTGGATGCTTGATACTCGAAAAAAGTTTTACCGCAGAGAACGCCCCGTTAGAAAAAGAGAAGGTACATTTCTAACGGGGTAAACAGAAGGACGAAGAGAATTTAAAGTTTAAAGTGGAAAGTGTAAAATTGCGGTGGCCCTTCGGGCGGACTTTTAACCGCGGAGAATCCGTCATTGCCACTTGTGCGGCAATGCCGGAAGAGCGCAGAGAAAAATAAGAAAGGAAAGAAAAGAAGCTGGATTCCTGCCGAGGTTTTATCCGGCCTTTAGCTTACGCCGTTTTTAGTGTGTCTTCCATTGCGTATTCAGGGTCGAAGGGGAAGCCCACCAATCTATTCGGTAACCTAACAACAAACAAAACGGTCTTCACTTAGGCCGAAAATTTTGTCCATAACCACCATATGAGGTAAATACATGTAAGGAACGCTGCAAGAAATCCAATAATAGCACCGATAACCTTCAATGCTTTCTTGACACCTCCTTTATTTTTCTCTTCTGCTTTTGGCTGCTCCTCGACAGGCGCTGGTCTCCGCTTTGTTTTTGCTGGCGGTTTGGGAAGGTCTTTTTCCACATTGTTAAGAGCATCATTTAATTCATTCAATAAGAATTCAGGTTTCCAGCCAGACCTTTCTTCCATCATCCGTTGCCATAAATGTTCAGCCCACTCTTCATCTTGTGGCCAAATATCGGTATTGATAGGATTAAAATGACGAGTATCTTTCAAAGCTTTATCATGAAGGACTGTAAGGAAAACATAATCAGCTTTCATAATTTCTTCAGATGAGACTTTCTGCTCATGTCTTTTCTTAGGGAAAATTGACTCCACTAAATGGAGTATGTGGGGGTTTGTATGATGGTCAGGAATTGTTAATAAATCTAAAGGACATGGCCGTGGCGGTGAAATCTTACTGATTCGTTTTTCACGAGCTTCTTTTGTCTCTTTATCACGTACTTCTATTTCTTTAAGGTATTGATCATTCTCTCTGTACCACTCTTGATAATCGTCATAAAAAGCTTTGGCTCGCTCCTGAAAACGTTTCATCACCACTTCGTCATTAATCCACGTGCTTACCTTTTTGGCCGTTTCCAGCAAAAAAACCCTGTGTTCTTGCTCATCCATTTTAGCAATTCCTGCTTGGCTGAATAATTGATTAAATCAGCCGTTTCAAACCTTAGTTTTCGGCCTGTATTGTACGTTTCAATGGCCTAAAAGGCAATAATTTTCACCGTTTGGCTCTTATTTACCTTGTATTATTGGACAAGGATTGATAAAATTGCATCAATAACTAAATATCGAAGTCCACCGGACTTTTGGCGTTTCGTCTTAAACCGGCAAGTTTCAAAGCAAGGAAACGCAGTAAAGCCAGCTGCAGCAAGTAGTAGCTCTAAATGGGAAACATTACTTGATAGTGCGCTAAATACACAAAGTTATAATGAAAAATATACCGAAACTTACCGTTGTTGCCGCCATATTGATAACCTTCACCGTGCCGACCACACCATCTATGGCCGGCCACTTCGCATTAGCATTCCAGCGCAAATTGCCCGCCTGGGAGAATAATGCCGGAACCGGATGCCAGGGCGGTCGTGCCACCAGGGTCTGGGTGTGGGATGAAAACGGTAATCCCGTCCCAAATATCCAGTTGAAAACCACCTGGAATGTTCTTATGGGCGAAACCGACACCGACGGCCGCTGCCAGATAAGCTATAACACGGGCATTGCTTTTGACCTGGTATGTGTCGACGGCGGCAGCTCTACCAGCGACATCGCCTATCCGATGACATCGGACTTCGAACCCTGTGAAACTCTTCACTCATACGAAGTAGGCTTTCTTTACAAAACAGACATATTGAATCCCGGTACTTTCGACACCGACCTGAACTGTACATGGCCGCAAATGAACGTCTACTGTGATGAGGCCTCTTACACAAAGAGTCTTGCGTATAACGGGGTTGACTGCACTGACTACTGGTCTGACCAATCGTACTGGGGCAACTGGCAGAATCCTCCTTCGTATTTTGGCCAAACCTTTGTGGCCACCGGAGACCGCGTCGTCGCCGCACGCGTACAGGGCACAATTGGCGGCCTTGATTTGCTCGACTGGAACCTCCAGATTGTCACGTTCCCAGGATTGGAGCCTGTCGGGCCATTTACTTCGGTTCCGGTGCGCTGGCCCTTTGGCTGGGAAGCATTCTGGGGCGTCGATGATTGTCCCGTAGTTCCCGGACAGACGTACATGTTGAAAGTGTGGCGCGATGGTGGTGGTATGAACATCTATCGCGTGACCGAAGACGTGTACCCCGATGGTCAATATTACGAGGGCACAACAGCATTCCCACAGTTTGACCTCAATGGCCATATCTGCTGCATGAATTACGCCGACTTAGCCGATGTTGATTTGAACGGAGACGGAAAGGTTGACTTCGAAGACTATTGCAAATTAGCTCAATACTGGTTGCAGGATGAATCATCAGTTGACCTTGCTCCACCGCCTTTGGGCGATGGCACAGTGAATCATAAGGACCTCGCCGTTTTGGCCGAAAACTGGCTGACAGCTACGGGGATACCGCCACTGCCTGGTCCGGCGACCGGTCCGCATCCATACGATTACGCAAGAGACGTCGATATAAACGCTAATTTGAGCTGGACGGCCGGCACTGATGCCACTTCGCACGATGTGTACTTCGGCAGGAGTAGTCCGCCGCCGTTCATACGCAACCAGACTGCTGCAACATTCGACCCCGGAACAATGCCTGAAAATACTGGGCACATCTGGCGTATCGATGAAGTCAATCTCTGGGGCACGACGACCGGTGAAGTCTGGCGATTCACCACTGAGTCGGGGCCACCACCACGCTAAGTAGAGAATTCGGTTCGGTCTATTTCTTTCATCTCTGCGGGCTCCGCGTCCTCCGCGGTAAAGAGGCAGCACCGCTCAATCATCGGCTGCGGATTAGTTGATTACTGTCGTACCGAACGTGAGGATGATTCGTTTTCAGGTCCTCGATAAAACGCAGGCCATCCTTCCAGTAACCTGCAGTAGGTTTTAACTCGGCGCAATGAGCTGCAAAATAGCGGTTTATATTGTAAACTAAAAGCTCTCTTAGATACTTACTCACCATTGACGCTAACGACACCGGCAAAAAACGCGCATCCGCATCAACCACGAAATGCAAACGCATCACTTTCCCGTCGGCTTGCAATTCATAGCTGCTTATTGCCGGGCTCTCACGGACAATCTTCAACTCCACATCCGCAAACATCCGCTGCAGGATTCTCCGATAGCGAATCCGTCCCCCCTGCCTGTCAACTATGATTTGCAATACATCGCCCGCAAAATTATCAAAAGCTCTCTTTATAAGTCGCGAGGTAGCCGTAAAAAGCACGCTGGCTTTATTTTTCACGCTGCCGACCATTCTGTTGTAGTACGCAACATCCAGACAATAGCTTTTCAGCTCCAGCAATTCGATAGCATTTGAGGCCAGGTCATCCTTTAGCACCGCTGAGGCAATTTCCTTATCAGCTTCATCAGCCGTAATCCTCTGCCTTCCCGCATCTTTATACCACGGATAATCGCTCAATCGCTCAAGGCAGTCCGGACAAAGCAGCGTCAATAATTCAGTCAACGTGCCCGGCTCTTTACCAAGGCATCTCAGGCACGCCAAGACCGTCCGTTCCAGGTGCCTGGTCCCCACCGATTTGCTGTATGCCTTTTTGCTGTCGGTGATGAGAAGTCGTCCCGCAAGTCGTTTTCGCTTATTGCCGACACTTTTTTTCAAAATCTGCCAGAGGTCGGTCTCTAAAAGAGGATGCGGCAGCAAAAAAGTGCTCGACGATACAACCAGCGGCCCAAGAATAGGCCCAAAACCAGCTTCATCAATCCCTACCAGAACGACCATCCCTGAAATCCTTTATCATCCTTACGATTATTATCCCCGGTGCGACTCGAACGCACAACCTCTGGCTCCGGAGGCCAACGCTCTATCCAATTGAGCTACGGGGACCAAAACCGATATTACTTATTACGCCAAAACGGCGAATATGTCAAGAACATAACCGCCTGTATTAACCGGTTTTTGTGCTCCTGTTGCAATTTTATACATACGGATTTCGCGTCAATATGTTATAATAAAGTATATATCTCGCACAGAAAGGGTAATAATTAAATGTTAAAGAATAAAGGCTTTTTGCGCCATAAAACGAGATTAGTTTTGCTTCTGTTCTTCTTTATCATATCAGGCCAGCTACTTGCGGCCCCAGGCGATTTTAATATCGACGGTGTGTTTGAAGCGGCGCTCGATCTGCCTCGAATACTGTTCTTGCTGAAGCGAGACCCCAATGGACCGCCTTTGGAATATATGGGTAATTTTGAACTAAACTGGGCGTTTCTTGACACCGGAGCATCTGGCATTTTACTTTCACGCGAAACAGTTGATTATCTGGAAATATCTATTGACCCAAATGCTCAATACGCCGATGTTGGCATAGGCGGAATTGAATTCTTTGACGTTTCTGAACCTTTATACATTGGAACCGACGATTTTGATGACCTTGACCCCTATGACCCCGACCATTATCTTCTGTCGGGACCCTGGCGCCTTCAGGTCAAGCAATATTACGCCGGGCCCTGGCCGGATGAGCCAATCGATATTCTTGGCGTACCCGTAATGGCAGGCAAAACCGTTATCCTAAACGCCGAAGGCCCAAACCGCCTCGAGCTCTTCTCTGCTGATATCAAAGAATCGAACGACCCGACAATACCCGAGATTGATTTCACCGTCCCTTTGAGATTTGAAAAATATATTACACCGAAAGACCCAAACAATATTCCGCCTCTGCCTGTGCTCGCTTACAATCCGGTTATCGACAACATTACCGCTGAGTACGACGGTGCCAGCACCACCGGCAACTGGCTTTTCGATACCGGTGCCACCATCAGTTTAATGTCAGTGTCACAAGCAGCAATATTAGGTCTTACCGATTCAAATGGTGACCCGCTCATTCCGCCGGACTTTCTTCTCCCAGTCGGAGGAATTGGCGGACAGGTTGAGATACCCGGCTTTCAAATAGACAATCTCATAATACCAACTCTCAACGGCTACAATCTTACCTTTAACAATGCCCGAATTGGTGTCTATGATATTGGGATTACCGACGAAGCAACTGGAGAATTTATAATTCTTGATGGTGTCTTCGGAAGCAATTTCTTATGTGCCTCGGCGAAGTTCGACGAATTCGGCTGGCTTGTTGACTTGGCTGAAGGTGCCTTTAAAAAAGTAGTTATCGATATGCAGAACGGCCTTTTAGGCTTTGACGTCAATGATGTTTACCCGTTACCGACCTGCGGCGATGCAGAGCACCCCCGGCCGGCCGCTGATATTACCGGTGATTGTAAGGTCAATTTCCTCGACCTATATGCTTTGTCCGAAAATTGGCTCCGTGATGATTGTAACGCCAGTAATAGTTTTTGTGACGGCACAGACATAAAAGAAAACGGCAAAATCGATTTAGCCGATTACGCCCTTTTGGCCGGACAATGGCGCAATTCACCTTTTAGCTCAACTTGTGGTGATGCTGACCACCCCTGGCACCAAGCTGATTTTAACCGCGACTGCTCTGTTGATTTACGAGACTTACGAATCCTCGCAGACGAATGGCTTAACGATTGTGATTGGCTCAACTGGAACTGCCGCCGTGCCGACCTGAATTTAGACAGTATTGTAAATTTTGGTGACTACGCCGAATTTGTCCACGAAAACTGATAAAATTTAGTTGCTCCCATTTCACCCGGACATCAATTTGTCTTCCCGAGCCAGACATTTATTTGACACAACCACAGTTTACAAATATGATTGGTCCATTATTGTTTTTTGCAGGGATTGCCAATGAGATTTCTAATTGATTTTGTATATTTGCTGGCCGCCGCAGCTTACAGCCCTGTGGTTATATATCGGGCCATCAGGCACAAACGCTACCGGACCGGCTGGGCACAGCGATTCGGCAAAATTATTCGCAAAGACCGCGCACTAAAAAAATGCATCTGGGTCCACGCTGTCAGTGTAGGAGAGGTTAATGCAGCCACAACCGTCATCAAAGAGCTTCAAAACAGATTCCCGGATTTCGAAATCCTAATCAGCACTACCACCGATACCGGCTTCGCACGTGCAACTGCATTATTTGCTGAAAATCTACAGGTGTTTTACTTTCCCTTTGATTTGTCCTGGATAATGCGCCGTGCCTTCCGCAAAATCCGCCCCGCAATCTGCCTGCTGATGGAGCTGGAAATCTGGCCTAATTTTCTTAGTATCGCACAGCAGTCAAATATACCTGTTGTTGTAGTCAATGGCCGAATAAGTAACAAAAGTTTTTCCAAATACAAAAAAATAAAGCCAATCGCTAAAAAAATCTTCCGCAAAGTTACGCTCGTTCTCGCCCAGACGGACGAGTACGCTCAGCGTTTCAAAGAAATCGGCTGCCCTGATGAAAAAGTAATTGTTACCGGCTCACTAAAATACGACACCGCTCAAATCACCGACAAAGTCGAAAGTGCGGATGCCCTTGCGGCTCAGCTTGATATTGAAAATCAAAGATTGTGGGTCGCCGGTGCCACCGGAAACGATGAAGAACAGATTCTGCTCGACGTCTATCAGAACTTAAAACAAAAAGACCAATTCGGCGACCTGCGCCTGGCGATTGTCCCGCGCAAACCCGAAAGATTTGACGAAGTCGCACAAATAATAGAACAAACTGGTTTTTCATTAATCCGGTACAGCCAGCTAAAAGATAAAACCACCCCACCGACAACCGACAACCAGGCGGTAATTCTTGGCGATACAATGGGGGATTTAAGAAAATTTTACTCACTTGCAACTATAATTTTTGTCGGTCGTTCACTTGTGCCAATGGGCGGCTCCGATATGATAGAGGCGGTTGCCCTCGGCAAACTCACCATATTCGGCCCACACGCCTTCAATTTCAAACAAACCGTTGATGCACTTTTAGAAGGTGAAGGTGCCATTATGGTTAAAGACGAACAAGACTTGTTACGCACAATGCAAAAATGTCTTGCTGAGCCGGATTTCGCCCGAAAAATCGCCCGCAATGGCCGAGAGGTAATCAAAAAAAACCAGGGCGCAACCAAAAAAACCATCAACCAAATCGCAACATTCTTGAGTACTGCCTGAACAGATAACAAGTATCTCCAACATTTGTTCTACTGATTGACTGCAACGTTACGTTACTAAGTGTTTCTCTTTTCTCTCTCTATCTTATTGTAACATGCTTCACAGACAACGTGCTCTTTGATAACCCACGGAGTGTCGGGTTTTGAAATCCTTCGTCCGCAGACCTCACATTCGGGCATCTCGTTTCTTCTGCGTCTCTCAAAGTCCTTGAAGGTCCTTTCACTATGTGACCTGTCGCCGAAATGATGGTGCTCCACCGCATGCATAGTTGCATCAACCAACGTTTTCAGAATGAGGAACACGACAAGAGGAGCTCTCTGCCCAGGTCCCGTTCCCGCGACCATTAAGGGAACAAACATTGGGATTATCCGAACAAACGGGAAACTGACAATGTCCTGAGTCGGGCGTTCCGAACTGATCCAAGTACTGGTCTTCGAAAATGAAAGACAGTTGGATACGAAGAAAATCCCGGCCATGATCAAAATCGACCGAAGATTCTCCAAAGCGAGTTTCGGATCAAACATTTCAATGGCAAAAGTCAGATGACAGATCAAGTACAAAAAAATAAACGCAGCAGCAGTGTGTGACCTATCCCCAAACGCTTCTTCCATGGAAATGTCTTCGCGCCCATGTACTTTGTAATCTTTCAACTCGCATATTTTCAGAAACCAGAAAAAGCCTATAATAAGACTCTGGCACCAGTAAATAACCACGAGCAGCGAAAGTGGCCAATCATCAACAACAGCCCAGACTATCGCAATAAGATTTGCAGCGATAAGCGACCAGAAGGACGGATCATCATAGAAAGATGCCTGCTCTCTTGTCTCAAATGCAATCTGTTGTTTCCGCGCACTCTTCATAGGCCGAGTATGCTAAACACTACTCTCCTAAGCTGGTAATTTCGTTTCGCCCCCTTCGGAGACTACTAATCCTCTCTCGTCACCAGGTTAATCGGCAGGTATGAGTACCTCTACGTGAGTCTCGCTGCCACTGCTACAATATGTGCAGGGCTGGTTCCGCAGCAGCCGCCGATGATGCTCACGCCGGCTGACTGTATCTTCTGAGCCGCCGATGCAAAATCTTCCGGCGATACCCTATAAACCACCTTGTCCACAACCAATTCGGGCTTACCTGCGTTTGGCTCTGCGTAGATCAGCGTATCTTTATCAGTCGCCTTTACGGCAGAGACATACCCGCCCGCCAGTTCCACGTATTCATCAAGCGACACCGTTCCGCAATTAAACCCTACCGCATCAACGCCCAACGAAACTATAGCCGAG
>JAUWBI010000054.1 GCA_030601745.1 Phycisphaerae bacterium | reverse complement strand
TTTATGTTCGGCTCCGGGACCCATTCCGACCAGGCGGTCGGCGTTGCAGCCAAGACCTATCAGGTGGGCGCCTCAGGTATCTGGTACCAGTGGCTCTGGCTTTTTGTAACGCCGTTTTTCTGGCTGATTGCACCGTTTTTCCGCCGAATGCGGGCTGTGACCACGGGAGATTATTTTGAGGTCCGTTATGGGCGCAGCGTCAGCGGCCTCTATGCCGTGATGGGAATATTGCCGCTTCTGGTTGCCATTGGAGTTATGTTAAAAGGTTCCGGGGAGATAGTCAAGGCCGTCTCCGGTGGTGCCATAAGCTCCAATCTCGCAATCATAGTAATGACTGTTATGTTTGTTATCTACGGTGTTGCCGGCGGACTCAGTGCAGCTATCGCAACCAACTTTGTCCAGGGATTGTTGACCATTGTTCTGTCTTTCCTTATCCTGCCGTTTGCGTTGGCGAAAGTCGGCGGTATGAGCGGTTTGCGGCAATCAATCTCCGACCCAGATATGCTTTCACTTGTGTCCCCTGGCGAGATTACCCTCTTTTATATAATCATCATTGCCTTTAATGCCCTTGTCGGCTGGGTGACAATGCCTGAGACCATGGCGAACTGTGCGGCAGGTAAGACGGAAATGGAGGGAAGAGTGGGTGTTACTGTCGGGATGTTCGGAAAGCGGATATGTACCATTGCCTGGATGCTGACGGGCCTGTGCGCAGTGGTCATGTATACCCAGCCCCAGCTTGCAGAAGCTGATCTGGCTTATGGTACAATGGCGCGTGACCTGCTGCCCGGTATTGCCCCCGGGTTGATTGGATTATTCATTGCGTGTTTGCTCGCTTCTGTTATGAGCACCTGTGATTCGCTTATGGTAGTCGCTTCGGCTTTGTTTACTGAGAACATCTACAGAAAATTTTGGGTGTTGGGCAAAGCCGATAAACACTACACCCTCATCGGCCGTATCGTATCCGCCTTGGTCGTGTTCTTGGGCATCTTTGTTGCCTTCAACCTGGAAAGCGTCGTAAAGGGCCTGGAATTTTACTGGATGGTATCAGCTCTTATGGGAATTGCCTTCTGGATTGGGCTTTACTGGCGCCGAGCAACTGTGGCCGGCGCCTGGGCCGCAACCCTAACCAGTTTGGGCGCATTTATTTTCACCAGCAAAATCCCCTTGGGTGAATATGTCCTGTGGGATTTCGATGCACACTTTGCCGACAAGCTGCCGGCGTTTATGCTGTGGCAGGGCAAGCTCTATCTGCCCTGGCAGATGATTATTTATTTGAGTGCCGGCTTTGTAGTTCTGGTTGTGGTCAGCTTATTTACAAGGAGAGTCCCAGCGGAAAACTTAGACCGGTTTTATGCCTGTTTGCGAACGCCTATCGGCCCGGATGAACCGGAGACCGAGCCGTTTACGCTCCCAGCAGGTGTGGAACCAGCTCCGCGTAAAACGCTGATAAGCCACCCTGATTTCGAAATACCCAGACCCACGATGATTGGTATTTTCGGTTTCCTCGCTGCATGGGCAGGCGTGGCTATACTGATTGGTACGGTTTATTGGATAATTGGTTAAATAGTTAATTGGTTTCCACTCACCAATTACCAATTACCACTATAAAAGGAGTTTGATTATGGTGAAAAATATCATTTTATCCGTTCTATCTCTTTGCCTATCGACAGTGTTTTTTTCCTGTACCGAGAAAGAGGAAGGAAGAACCGAAGATGCCACTACTGAACGCCAGGTTAAATTTATGATTCTCAATCCGGGACATTATCATGCGGCACTGGTCCAGAAAAGTATGTACGACGGGGTTGCTCCTGTTGTCCAGGTCTATGCCCCGGCCGGGCCCGAGGTGCAGGAATATCTAAAGCGCATCGAGAGTTTCAATACCCACCCGGAGAACCCCACCAATTGGCAGGAAAAGGTATATACCGGAGACGATTACCTGGAGAAAATGTTAGCTGAAAAACCCGGTAACGTCGTCGTTATGTCGGGTAACAACCAGAAAAAAACTGAGTACATCAAGTCCGCCGTCGATGCCGGCCTTAATGTTTTTTGTGACAAGCCGATGTGTATTGATGCGGAGGGTTTCAAGCTTTTGGAGCGGGCCTTTGCCGCGGCAGAGACAAACGGTGTATTGCTTTACGATATTATGACTGAACGTTTCAATATCCTCTGCATCCTACAGAAAATGTTAGTGCTTAATAAGGAGGTGTTCGGACAACTGCAAAAGGGCTCCGTGGATGAGCCAGCGGTCGTGAAGGAAAGTGTACACCATTTCTTCAAATACGTCTCCGGCACACCTATCAAACGACCGACCTGGTACTTTGACAGCGCCCAGCAGGGTGAAGGGCTCGTGGACGTAACAACGCACCTGATAGACCTGGTGATGTGGACGTGCTCCCCGGAGAAGTCAATAGATTATCAAAAGGACATCGTGATGAAAAAGGCCCGGCGTTGGCCAACAATGCTCACACGGCAACAGTACGAAAAGGTAACAAGAGCGCCGGACTTTCCGGGCTTTTTGAAAGGCAAGTTAAATAACGAAGGAGTTTTGCCCTATTATTCAAACGGGGAAATGGTCTATACAATGAAAGGCGTGCACGTGAAGCTGGCGGTTACCTGGAATTTCCAGGCCCCGCAAGGCGGTGGAGATACGCATCATTCGTTGTTCAAAGGCAGCAAGGCCAACGTAATCATCCGGCAGGGTAAAGAACAGGACTATCGGCCGGAGCTTTACGTGGAGCCGGCCTTAGGCGCCAGTGCCGAGGATTTGGCAACATCTCTGAAAAAAGCTCTCGCCGAGCTGCAAAGTAAGTACCCCGGGTTAGTATTGAAACGACAGGCAAACTGCTGGCAGGTGCTGATACCTGATGAGCATCGAATCGGGCACGAAACCCACTTCCGAAAGGTTACCGAAAAGTACCTGCAATACTTAGCTGATGGAAAGCTGCCGGAGTGGGAGGTCCCGAATATGATAGCGAAATATTATATTACTACCAAGGCACTGCAGTTGGCTCAGCAGTGAAAGGCCGGATAATTGGTGAGTGGTGAGTAGAATAAGTGACCTAAAGTTTGGAGTGCCTAAAGTGCCTAAAATGTTCATGGCCATCGTTTAAGGTTGTCGATGCTCGTATCGATGCTTGTCATAGAAGCTTGACCCGCCAACGGCGGGTTTCAATCGGAACCCAGCATTGCTGGGTCGCTTTTCTTCGAGCATCCAACGTCGAGCTTCCGGTTTCGATACCAGCTTCGACACCGACAAACAAGCTTCTACAACTGGGCAACTTTAGCTCACTTTAGGCACTTTCCTGATAACCAATTAACCAAACCGGAAGGAGAATTGGTCAATATGGTCTCGGAAGAACAGACGAAAAACAAGCTGGCGCTGTTGGGTGGTGAAAAGGCGGTGAAGTCGGAACAAGGGGACATGTTCACATGGCCTATTGTTACCGACCAGCACGAGCAGGCGGTCTTGAGAGTTTTGCGGGCCGGGCAGATGTCCGGCTTTGAAGTAACGAAGGAGTTTGAGAAAAAGTATGCAGGGATGCTCGGTAGAAAATTCGGCCTGGCCTATCATAATGGAACCGCTGCGATCCTGGGTGCTATGTACGGCCTGGGTATTGGAGTCGGCGATGAAGTCATAGCACCGAGTCTTACTTATTGGGCCACTGCAGCCCCAGCCTATTCGCTCGGCGCCACGCCTGTTTTCGCCGACGTTGACCCTGACACTATCTGCATTGACCCAAAAGATATTGACCACCGAATCACCCCACGAACGAAAGCAATTATAGTAGTGCATTATGCAGGTATGCCGGCCGATATGGATGCAATTATGGAAATCGCCGCCAAACACAATCTCAAAATCCTTGAGGACTGCTCGCATGCTCACGGCGCCTTATACAAAGGCAAAGAAATTGGCACATTCGGTGATGCCGCAGTTTTTTCCCTGATGACCGGCAAATCTTTGGCTGTTGGTGAGGGAGGGATATTCTTTGCCGACGACCGACAGGTCTATGAACGCGCCCTTTTGTTTGGGCACTATATACGTCATGATGAGATTACGCTAAAAGAGCTTAAACCTTTTGTCGGATTGCCCTGCGGCGGGTTCAAGCATCGTATGCACCAGTTAAGTTCCGCTTTCGGACTGGTGCAATTGGAACTATATCCCCAGCAAATGGCGGAAATTGATAGGGCAATGAACTACTTCTGTGACCTTCTCGATGATAATGCGGGAATCAGACCGAGCCGGCCCCCAAAGGGTACGAACACCACCAAGGGCGGCTGGTACTTTCCACTTTTTAAGTATGTCACGGAGGAGCTCGAAGGTCTTTCATTGTCGAGATTCAGTGAAGCAGTTCGTGCCGAAGGTTCGACCTGCAACCCCGGCTGCAATAAGCCCCTGCACCTGCATCCACTTTTTACGACAATGGATGTTTACGGACACGGCAGGCCAACGCGGATTGCTTACCTTGATGAATCCCGCCCCTCCGAGGGGCGGGATGAATCTGTAAAGATTGAGCAGTACATTGAAACACTGCCGGTTGCCGAAGATATTAACCGCCGCGTTTTTGAAGTTCCGTGGTTTAAGCAGTATCGGCCTAAGATAATTGAAGAACACGCCAATGCCTACAAGAAGGTCCTAAAAAATTATCGTGCACTGCTGGCTGATGACACCGGTAAGAATGCTGAAATCGGAGGGTACAGCAGCTTCTTCTCCGTAAGGAGTCCCAAGGACAGCAGCCGCAAGAACACCCAATAAGAAGTTTCAAACTGTGACCCGGCTCGCCCCGACCCCTGCGGCAGAGGCGGAGCTCGCCTCAAGGGTATTGTGAATGTTTGCGCACCGGGTGGTCTGTTTGGCCGTGCGTGTCTTTCCGAAAAACTCCATGTTGATGGAGATGTGAAACCAAGACCGGCGAAGTTTGCGATTTGCTGACCCATGCCAATGACGCCGAATGAATCAGCAGGATCTTTTTTGCACAACAAGCTGGGGAATCGGCAGGCAGTATTGAGGCGACTGTAGAAACCTCTTCGGTAGTCTATGCAGCTACACGGGCATACCTGTGATGCAAACCTCCGAGTACAGGAATAGAAATGAGTCTGCCTGGGCCTGAAATTTCTGGTTGTTTCGTTTGTGAAGCAGGTGTGCCACCGTCGAGGCCTTGGTGAGGTCGTGCCACGTGATAGTAGTCTTCGGTGAACTCTCGGAGCAACCGTTCGAGATGCCTTTGGTTTAGTAAAATGATATGATCAAACATCTCTCGCCTCAGCGTTCCGATGGATCTTTCCACTAACGCATGCAGCAAGTTTACCCCGCCCCTCCGAGGGGCTGGGTTTACGTAAGTCCTTCAATCACAAGTAGGACGGAGTTTCTCGGTGGGACACCGGATAGAATTGTTTTGCCTTCAATGGTTATTAAGATTTTGAAGTATTTAAACTTTACTATTTTGTATTGTTCCTGTATAATAGTTGAATGGAGTGTCCTTTAACGTGAGGCAAAATAATGGTTGGAAGGGTCCCCCGGTTGTGCGATCGACGAATGGCTTGCAGCCGCACCTTTCACCTAAAAAACGCGGTCCGAAGGCGTAAGGGTGATTCTATTGAATGCAGGAGGCGATAAGGCGTTCTAAATGGTAAATCTCAGTTTAATGAAATTTGCAAACTTCAAAGGCTTGTCTAAAATGGTTCTGATTTTGGCGGTGGGGCTGACCGGAGGTGTCGCTCACGTTGCTTCGGCACAGGTCATCACCGATATAGAACGCCGCTTTCCGGATGGCGATAGCGGTGACACGGAGCCAGTGACCGTGGTCGGGGGGCTGGTTGAGAGGGCGGAAACCTTTGTCGACCGCACGCACATCTACGTGAACGTTCCTTCCTTTTTAGTTGGGATTGACTACGTTAAGGTTGCCAATGACGACAAGAACAACCCGAACTATGAGTTAGACGTAACGGTGGGGGAGGATGCGACCCTTATGTTGTTCATAGATGACCGCGTCGGTGATGGCGACAATACGAATCCGCCCACCATTGGAAGCGGCGTTATGAACTGGGTCGCCGGTATGGGCTTTGTCGATACAGGTCTTCAGATCGACATCGATGAGAACCCGGCCACGGACCCCGGTATTGACCAGTTCTTCTCGATATATTCACTGGAGGTCCTGGCTGGTACCACGGTTACCCTCTTGGAACAGAACGACGGAACTACCAGGAACATGTACGGCGTCGCTGCCATCCAGGGTACTCTCAACCTGCCTCCGGTGGTTGACGCCGGCAGTGCTCAGATAATCATCTGGCCGGAGAATACGGTGCAGCTTGATGCGACCGTTACTGACGATGGGAAGCCGGTTCCTCCGGGCAAAGTGACGCTGATGTGGAGTGTGCAAAGCAGCCCGGACGGCTCAACGATACAGTTCGACCCCAATGAATTTGTCGAGGACCCTGTCGCGACATTCGACAAAGCTGGAACTTATGTACTGTGCCTTACAGCCGATGACAGTCTTCTGTCTGAAAGTGACTGCGTAACGATTACGGTCAAAGAGCCGGACTGTCCGGTGGGTGATTTGAATAAGGACTGCCGAGTCGATTGGCAAGACCTGCGGGTTCTGGCCGAGCAGTGGTTGAGCGATCCGGTCTGCTGGGGTTCCGGTTGTCCCGACCTGGATGGTGACGATGTCGTCAATCTGGTTGATTTTGCCTGGTTGGGTGACAATTGGGCCCAAAAGGGTTCTTTACTGGAGTCAGCCTCGCTGAGAATAATACTGACCAGAAATCCTTATTCCTTTACTATCATCGAGAAATCAAGCGGCCAAACGCTGCTTTCTCAGCAAGAGACAACGTTTGAGTTAGGTGGCAGCAGTTATACCGCCGAGAGCGCCTACAACATAACGATAACAGCTTCCACGATGGATGCGGACCTTGTTCTTGCCGGAGCGCTCACGCCGGGTCACGTAAGGTTTTCCCTGGAAAGCCCTGAGGTGGTCCAGGTGCTTCTGACGTGCAGCGGCGACGTACCCTCAAACATAAAGGAAGAATTTATCGACCAGGGTGAACACTACTATGGAATCTGGGAATATCCACAGGGTGGTAACATCGACAACCGCGGTGCTAATCGCGATTTGATCGGCTTCGGCGGCATGCCCAATACGAATTATGCGAATGCGCGGGCGCCGTTCTATGTGACCTCCGGGGAATACGGCATTTACGTCGATACCGTGTCCCTGGGTCATTATACGATTGCTATAGATGGAAAGACCAGCTTTGATTTCGATGAGGAAGAATTAACGTATTATGTCATCTATGGCCCTTCCTATGGCAATATCTTGAACACATTTAACAATCTGGCCGGTCCGGCGTGGATGCCACCAGACTGGGCCTTCGATTCAGTCTGGTGGAGGGACGACGACCATCAGGACCTGGGGCACTGGGACATAGTCGAGGGTCGGACCATTAATAGTGCGCAGAGGAATGTGGAAGCGACAGCTAATCATTTAAGATACTATAAGATACCCGCCTCGGCGATATGGATTGACCGGCCCTATACCAGTGGCAGCTGGGGCTGGGGCAATATGGACTTCAACCCGAATTCAGATTGGTTCCCGAATGCTCAAGGGATGATCAATTACCTAAACAGCAAAGGATATAACTTGCTTTTGTGGATTGCCAACCGCTGCGCAAATGAACTTTATACAGAAGGTTCAACGCTGGATTATCTGTTCGGCGGTGACAGGTCTGCTGCTGATGTGCGCAGGCCCGAGGTTTATGACTGGTTCAAAGACAAATTAGATACTTTTGTCAGTATGGGCGTAAGAGGTTACAAAGTTGACCGTGGTCACGAAGGTGAGCAGCCGGACGCGGCCGAAAATGAGGTTGTATATCTGTTCCGTAAATTGGCGGCCGAGGGACAAATGGACCGGCACGGCAGCGATTACCTCATTCATGCCCGCAACTGCTACGACAAGAACAGAAGACATATCGGTGTCTGGAACGGGGACACGCAAAGCAATTTTGGCGGCCTGTCCGTCTCCATCAAGAACGGTCTGCGCTGCGGGGCAATCAACTTCCCGTACTATGGTTCGGATACCGGCGGATACCTTTCAGATTATCCGAGTCAGGAGCTGTTTACGAGGTGGTTTCAGTTCAGCACATACTGCACTATGATGGAGACCCTGATAGATCCTCACCGAACAGTGTGGTATGATGAAGATTTTCCACATAATGCCGAGCCGAACCTTATCGACATTGCCCGCAAGCAGTGCAGTGACCACCATGATTTGATACCCTATACCAAATCGTGCATGTACGCCGCGCACCAGACGGGCATGCCTGTGATGCGGCAGCTTATCTTTGCCTATCCCGACGACAGCAACCTCTACGATATGTGGGACGAATATCTGTACGGCCCGGAGATTCTGGTCGCGCCCGTAGTAACGGCGGGTGCTACAAGCCGGTCCGTATATCTGCCTGCCGGCAAATGGCTTGATTATAACAACAGGAGCACTGTATATACAGGCACCGCGACAATAACCGCCTCTGCTCCCATTGATGTGATTCCTCTATTTGTCAGGGAAGGTGCGGTCATAACTCGAGGTGATATTCTTCGGTCTAACAATAACTGGACACCTGGCTGGGCTCCGTACCTGAGGATAGAGTTCTTCCCGTGTGATAATACCAGCAATACGTTTGATTACTATACCGGCAGCAATGTACGACCGATTGCCTGCTCAATGTCAGACATCAGTAATGTAAATATCAGTTTCCTTGACTTGGGATACGGTGGTACCCTGGATATATATTGTAGAGCGTATACTAATGTTACAAAGAATGGCATTCCTTTGGTAGAAGGTGTGGACTTTACTTACGATTCGGGCAAGATGCTTCTTACGATTCCATTTAGCGGTGTAACAACGGTAGAAATAACCGGCGTTACAAGTATATTCGACGTTGATTAATTATCAAGGCGGCTGCTAAAATCCGTCATAATATAAATTTCGGGATTACCATCATCCCTACCTGAAATAAAAACTATCTTTCTCACACTCAGAGGAACGCAATTATGATGCTTCTATCCAGCAAGAAAAGGAATGTAATGGCAACCACGGTTACAATGGTGGCCATGCTCGCCGGGCTCGTCTGTGCCGCTACAGGAGAGATTCCACCTCAGAAAAGCAATCCGGGCATAAAACGCGATAGATTCCTGCTCCTGGATTCCCGCATTGTTGAGAGGACGAAAAACGCAAGACTCACAGTAGGTAAGACGCAAAAAGACAAGCGTAACCCACTTTTTGCAGAAGACAAGCCCTGGGAGCCCCGTTTCGATAATCTCTACGCCAATGTTTTCTACGACAGAGAGGAACGTCTGTACAAGTGCTGGTATAGCCCCTTCGTCATTGACCAGAGCACAACCAACACGCCGGAGAAGGACCGGATAAACGGCGGCAAGTTCCGCTATCTCGGCAAACATACGGGACGTCGGAGGGAAATGGGAATCTGTTATGCAGTTTCCCGTGACGGCATCCGGTGGGAGAAGCCAAACCTCGGCATCGTTGAGTTCCAGGGCGGCAAAGACAACAATATCGTCTGGCGAGGACCGCATGGAGCGGGCGTGTTCAAGGACCTTCACGACCCGGACCCGAAGCGTCGATACAAGATGTTCTTTAAGGGACGGAAAATCTCTGTGGCGTTCTCTCACGACGGGCTCCATTGGGGCGAGGCCATCGAATGTCCGGAGGCCAATGTTCGCGGCGACACACACAACAATGCCTTCTGGGCCCCGACGCTCGGCGAGTATGTGGGAATCACCCGGACGTGGGCCCGTCCTCGTGGGCGACAGGTGGCAAGGACATCCAGTAAAGACTTCCTCAAGTGGAGCAGGGCCAAAGTTGTGCTCGAGGGTTTGGAAGGCCATCTGCAAACGTACGCTATGGGCGTGTTCTACTACGCCGGCGTCTACATCGGCTTGCCTGCCATCTATAATTCCGAGACCGACCGCACGCATACCGAACTTGCCTGGAGCCCGGATACGGTTACGTGGCATCGGATAGAGCCCGGCAGGGCGTTGATTGCTAACAGCCCTAAGAAGGGCGAGTACGATTGGGGATGTGTATATGCGGCCGCATATCCCGTATTCTTGAAAGACGAAATCCGCCTTTACTACGGAGCAAGTGACGACAAGCACTTCGGCTGGCGCAAAGGATATTTCTGTTTCGCGACGGTTCGGCCAGACGGATTTGCCGGTTACGAGCAAATCTCTAAGGATGCCTCAGCCTTTGTCATCACCAGGCCTGTGCTTGCCACAGGGGGGGCGCTATGTCTCAGTGCCGACGTTCAGGAAGACGGATTCGTAAGAACGAGACTCCTCAATGACAGCGGAGAAGAACTCGCTGAAGCCAAACCTGTCAGACAGACTGTTACGGACGCCAGGGTGGAATGGCGGAGTAAATTCGCAACCGAGACTGTCGGCGGCAAAATGATTCGGATAGAATTCGAACTGAGAAATGCGAAACTTTATTCATTCAGTTTCCCTGAGTGATTGCCTGTCTGGTTCAAGCGAGCCGATCGAACAAATAGAGGTAGGTCACGTGAGTGGTAAAGATAGCCCCAGGATTTCTGAAGGGGCTTCTGTAAGCTGTTTTGTTTCGATTGAAGAATTGTTGGTTTAAGGAAAGAATAACTCATGGGGACATACCGGTTTATTCTTTCAGCTTCAAGAAACAGGAGGTTATCTTAATGACTAAGAAAGATGTAAAAATAAACATCGAAGTGACTGTAACAATCATGGCTATGCTCGCAACGAGCCTCTGGGTCACCGGGGCAAACGGGGCCATCGAGAAGAATAATGACGGCCCCAAGCGTAACAGGTACCTTTTGCTTGACAGTCGCATCATTGAAGATACTGAAAATGCGGTCCTAACTGTCGGCACAGTACAAAAAGACAGGCGGAATCCGCTATTCAAGGAGGACAAGCCCTGGGAGCCGCGTTTCGACAACGTCTACTGCAACGTTATCTATGATGAACAGGACAAAATCTACAAGTGCTGGTACAGCCCGTTTATCATCGACGAGAGAACGACCAGCACGCCGCCCGAAAAGCGAAATCCCGAGTCTCAGGATTACATGAGTTCCAGGCCCCGCGGCCGGGAAATGGGCGTCTGCTACGCTGTCTCGAAGGACGGTATCCATTGGGAAAAACCCGAACTCGGCTTGGTCGAATTCAACGGTAATAAAAAGAACAACATTCTTATGCGCGGTTATCATTTCAAGGGGGTTTTCACGGGTCCGCATGGCGCCGGCGTTTTTAAGGACCTTCATGAATCGGACCTCGCGAAACGTTATAAAATGTTCTTCAAGGGGAGCAAGATGGCAGTGGCATTTTCCCCGGATGGACTGCATTGGAACCTGCCTATTGAATGCCCAAAGATTGATGCCCACGGGGATACCCACAACAATGCGTTCTGGGCTCCAGACCTGGGCAAATATATTGGTATTACGCGTTTGAAGTATGGAAGACCATCTATTCGCCAAGTAGCGTGGACAGAGTCGCCCGACTTTATCAACTGGACCAAGGCCAAAGTGGTCCTGGAGGGCGTAAAGCCCCGCCTGCAAACCCACGATATGGTTGTATTCCCGATCGGAGGAGTCTATATCGGGCTGTTGGGCATGATGGATTTTCCCAATGCAAAGTCAAACTTTCATACCAAGCAGCATGTTGAGCTTGCCTGGAGTCCTGATAGCAAAGAATGGCACCGCATACAACCAGGCACGCCGTTTATTGGACATACTCCGGCGAAAAAGGAAGTCTATGGAAAGATGCCTTACGACTGGGGGACTATCTTTGCCTCAGCGCCGATTTTCTTAGACGATGAGGTCCGAATCTATTACGGAGCCTGCGACTGGTACTTTTTCGACTGGCGTAAGGGCTATCTGGCTTTAGGCACACTCCGTCCGGACGGCTGGGCCGGCTATGAGCAGATCACTGGGAACAAACCGGCGTTTATTACAACTACGCCCATTATTTGTACCGGCAACAAACTCCAGCTTTGCGCAGACGTTAGAAGGAATGGATTCATCAAGATAAAGCTTTTCGATAAGGACAATAAGGAACTGGCTGAAAGTAAACTCATAAAACGAACCGTTACCGACGCCCAGATAAAATGGCAAAAGGGATTTTCACTCGAAAAGCTTAAAGGCAAAGAGTTCCGTCTGAAATTCCAACTGCAGGGTGCAAAACTTTATTCATTTGGCTTCGATCTGATTTCACAGGCCAATATCCTTTCGGCTCAGTCCAGCTCAGTTGTGGGCTCCAAAGAGGATGTTGAAAGAATCGTCAGCCGGATAATCGAGAAGCAGCAAAATGCGCAGGAAGCCCAAAAACAAAAGGCGCTGACCGAGCAGCGCAGGCGCACGCAATCTCCTGAAGAACAGGTCCCCGGTTATCTCGCCGAGCTGAACGACGCGAATCCGAGAGTCCGCGAGAACGCCGCCGACCAGCTGGCGAAGATTGGGCTGCGAGTCAAGGACGAAACGGCATTACTGCCCGCCGTCGCACCGTTGGTGGCGGCGATGTCCGACGATGATATGGAGGTGCGCGATGAGTCGGCTGAGGCGCTGGGGGTTATAGCGTCTCGAATCAAAGACGAAGCGGCGGTGAAATCCGCTGTTGCAGTGTTGGTGGCAGGGCTGTCCGACAAGTATGCTGAGGTGCGTGAGGAGTGCGCCGAGGCGCTGGGGCGTATTGCGTCAAGAATCAAAAACAAAGCGGCGCTGGAACCCGCTATTCGACCGTTGATAAAGGCGCTCCAGGACGAAGATAAGGGCACCCGCGACTATGCCGCCCAGGCCCTGGACCACATCGGCACACCCGAAGCGAAGGTCCGGCAATAACGGCCTGCCGGATGAAAGCTCGTCGCTGACCGACAAAATCATGGAAAACAAACAGGGCCCTTAGTAAAGGGGGCAAGATATGAGGTATGCAAGACATGGAACAAACCAATAATTATCCATTATCTCATGGGGAATTGCTGGAATTAAAGCGATGGAGTACTCCGACAATTTATAACGGCTGGGAGCAGATTACTAAACTGGATGCCGGTAAAGACGCCTTCAATCTGGAAGAATGCCGGGATTTTATGCCGGAAATGGGTCCTATGGTGGGATACGCGGTAACAGTGGTCTTTGAACCGAGCAATAAGAAGCATCCTCGACAAAATCCGAAGGCCTGGAGCGAGTATCGGCGGTATGTGGCGTCGATATCTGGTCCAAAAATCGTTGTGGTCCAGGATTTAGACAAGCCAAAAACGTTCGGTGCCTTCTGGGGTGAAGTAAACAGCAGCATTCATAAGGCCCTGGGGTGTGTGGGGACAATCATCGATGGTGCGATTAGGGATTTGGATGAAATGCGTAACGTGGGGTTCAAAGCAATTGCAAAGCGTCTGTGTGTCGGACACGCATACAGCCATCCTGTTCGTTGGGATTGTGAAGTAGAAGTGTTTGGGCGATCCGTCAAGCCAGACCAACTAATTCACGCGGACAAGCATGGATTTCTTGTTATTCCGAGCCAGGACCAGGCTCAATTGCTGGAGGCAGCTCGATTTATGGATTCTAATGAATGCCAAACAATGATTGCAGCCGCTCGTAACGTCTCCGGGCAGACAGCAGAGGAAACACTTCGGGCTATTGACACAGCATGTGATAAGTTCGATAAAAACACACAAGCCAAGTATGGCAGGAAAGGGGAATGGTAAGGTCAGGAAATCAGGGCATCAGGAAATCAGGAAACCTGATCACCTGGTATCCTAATATCCTGGTCCCCTGATAGGCTGTGTGGATTTGGGGACGTTATAGATATTTAAGCCGGTTAGGCGATCTACTTTTGTTGGTATTATCATGCTGGAAAGACATGCAACACTGAAACAAGTGAGCACGCCGATAGCACCGTATAACAGACTATTAAGGTCTGTTGCTAATTTCACATACAACAACATGCCTATACTCGCAACAGCCCCAATCCACGCATGAGTAGTGCCTACTCTTTGCGTGAAGATACCGAGCATAAACAGGCCGGCGAGGGTCCCTCCAAGCAGCCCCATCATCCCAAGAAAAAAGTCCCAGAGGTACTGAATTTCAATACTGGCCATCAACATAGCGGTTGCTGTGCCGGATAGGCCCAGAGCTATAGTTAAACATCTTGCAAAAAGAAGATATTTACTTTCGGAGAGGCGCCGAATAAATCGTCGAACAAAGTCTGTCGTTACTACAGTTGAAATCGAGTGCATACTGCTATCGAGCGAAGACATAGCGGCTGCGAATACACCAGCAATAACAAGCCCGGCTAAACCAGGTGGCATCTGCCGAGCGATGAACAAAGCAAAGATCTGGTCGGTCGCCTCCAGAGGAGCTAAACGCTGTGGGTTGGCTTTGTAGAAGACAAATAGTCCCGTGCCAACTAACAAGAACAGTACGCCTGCGAAGATGGCCAGGAAGCCATTAAGCCAGATGGCCTTGGCTGCCTGCCTCTCATCCGGCGTAGTCAGGTAACGCTGGATGACCGCCTGGTCGGTCGTGTACGGCACGAGGGAATTAGTGAAGATGGCCCCGAGGATAACTACGATTAGAGCATCTGAAGTCCAGTCCCAATTTAGATGTGCAGGATTGAACTTCCCGTTCTCGATGGCAACAGAGACAAGCTGGCTAAAACCTCCGTCCAAATTCCCTACGATAATCCCCAGCGCGACAAATGCTCCACCTATCAGGACGACTCCTTGCAGGACGTCCGTCCAGATTACGGCTTCAATGCCGCCGAGGACAGTATAGACTGTGCTCAAAATACCCATCAAGGCAATGCATAAGTAGACATTCAAACCTGTCACGGCTGACAAGGCCAGGGCCGGGAGCAGGACAACGATTCCCATTCGACCTAATTGAAATGCCACAAACGATAGGCTGCCGAACAGTCGAATGCTTACGTGAAAACGCTTCTCCAGATACTCGTAGGCAGTGGTGATATTCAGTCGCCGAAAGAAAGGAAGATATAGGTAGATAACGAAAGGGGCTATAGCAAATATGCCTATATTCAATATCAACAGTGCCCAATCGGTGGCGTAGGACCTTGCGGGCATAGCTAAGAAAGTGATTGCGCTTAATTGGGTGCCAAAAATACTCAAGCCCGCTGCCCACCAGGGAATTCGCCTTCCGGCTAAGAAGAAATCATCGGTTGTTCTTCCCCGCTTAGCAAAGTAGAAACCCATGCCTATCAATACTACTAAATAGGCCCCCAGGACTACGTAATTCACTCCCCCGAAACTCCCGGCTATAGCAGTTGGTTTGGCCCAGAATACATTTGGCGTACGAACGCCGGGCCTGGCCTCGCCGGTGGGGACTACATATCGTCCCTTCCACTTGGTTATAGTCGTAGTTACTGGTGGCCATGTCCCTGCATTGCGATATTTGCCTAAATCGCCTGGGATGCTCTTAGGAAATTTCCCCATCTTCGTCCAGGTGTCAGTGATGGTATGGTAGACGAATAGGTCAGGAGGAAATCCAGGATGTTTGTCTTTCAGTTCTGCTGCTCGAAAGAAGTTCTCGCCATCATCACCACTCAGGAACAGGATATGTGCGTGGCCAAGAGGGATGCCCGGGTTTGGAGCAGCCACGATGGGACGGGGTGCATCAGCTATTCTTTTCCATCGCTTGCTTTGCGGGTTGTAACGGTAACAATCGGTTAGAAACTCGCGTGTTGCTTTCCCATCGGTTCCTTTGTAAAGCCGGGCGCCGCTAATAAGAAATACATCTCCTTCTTGCGTAGCCATCACCGGCAATATTCGTGCTTTGCCCGGCCATGGTTCCAGTTGTTCCCATTTCATATTCTGGGCGGCTCCAGATAGGTCCAGCGACCAGAAATTCCGAAGTGCTGCTGTGCTGGATGGCATCTCTTGCCCCCCAGCTACATAAACAATATTGTCCACCAAAACACCAGCCGAAAAGGCACTGGGCCTGGGCATTGGCGGTAGGGGAATGGTTTCGAGCTTATTTCCGGTCCAATATAGCATGAAGGCGTCAGCGTAGTGCCGGTCTTTATCACTGCCGCCCAGGCAGATAATCTTCTCATTCCACGTCACGGAAACGCCATATCCCAGTGGGTGCTGAAGTTTAAAGCCGGTCGTCCATTTTGCCTCCGGATCAGTTAAGACGAAGACCTGGTCATACCAGACTTTGGGGTAACCCTCCCAGGAGGGGCCTTCGGGAAAGTTGGTGCCGCCGGCGACTATAAGGACATCCTTTGAAACACCGACGAATGGTCCGGCGAAACCAATAGGGTCGGGCAAAGGTGGCAGCTGTGACCATTCCAACAGGTCAGGCACTTTTCTGGTACCGGCCATCACCGCTGCCCCCATCGTTTTTGCTTCGCCAAAACGAAGCAGTGGGGGCGACAAGACCAAAAAAGCCACCAAAAGCAGGCAGCCGTAGCTAATCCCTTTTACAGGGAGTTTATGCTCATAATTGCATTTATGTTCAGTCTTATTCATCTATCAAGCTGTTGCCTTTACTCCATTGACCACGTTCCGGGGCTTGCCCGCAAGGAATGAGGCCACATTATCGACGACCACCTGGAGCAGTCTTTCCCGTGCTGCACGCGTAGCCCAAGCGATGTGAGGTGTGATGAAACAGTTCTTGGCCTTAAGAAGAGGGTTGTTCTTCTCGGGCGGCTCCAAAGATAACACGTCCAACCCAGCACCGGCAATCCCCTCATTATTCAGTGCTTGCGCTAAAGCTTGCTCATCTACTAATGGCCCGCGACTCGTATTGACCAGATATGCAGTCTTTTTCATCAGCTCCAGACGCTCCTTGTTGATGATATTCTTTGTCTGAGGCGTCAGTGGGCAATGCAGACTGATGACGTCACTGACCCGAAAAATGTCATCCAGCTCTACGAATTGACATCCTTCCGGTATACTCGATGGCGTGACAATATCATAAGCGATGACTTTCATGCCGAAAGCCAGAGCCAACCTTGCGGTGGCTTGGCCAATTCTTCCAAAGCCAATTATCCCCATAGTCAGTCCTGCCAACTCAATCAAAGGCATATCCCAATAACAAAAATCCGGGTTGAAAGTCCACCGTCCGCTTCTTACCGTTTCCGCGTGATGACCGACATGTTGAGCAAGGTTCAGCAAATGAGCAAAGACCATTTGCGCCACTGACCGGGTACTGTAGGCGGGGACGTTAGTCACTGGGATGCACAGAGCACGGGCCGCTTCAATATCTACTATGTTATAACCAGTGGCCAGCACTCCGATATATTTCAGCTTTGGAAGCTGTTTAATTACATCAGAGGATAATACGGTTTTGTTAGTTAGCGCGATTTCAGCATCTTTAGCACGCGGCACAACTTTTTTAGGAGGTGTACGGTCATAAACTGTGCACTGACCCAGGTACTCTAAGTCTTTCCATGTTAAATCGCCTGGGTTTAGTGTATAGCCATCTAATAGGACGATATTCATTATCGATTTCCCCTGCTTATCGGGACCCCTTTTGCAAAAAGATGGCAAAATGGGAACCCATCAACATAGTTAGCCCTCAGATATTGATTGCTTTGCTGTTAGCCTCATCTGCTAAGTCCCCCAAAGTGCCTCGTATTCTCATTAAGTCCGACTGTAATGCTGTCTGGAACAGGAGAATATCTAAACCATGGAGGACCATATTCGCGCCTCTTTTAGCCCATTTTATTTCTTGGTCACTAACCTCTCTAAGAATCGTGTGTTAACACTCCTGTTGAATGGATGTGTTCTCTTTCATTTCAGTTCCGGCTGTGGCACGGCAGCGGTGATGCGTGGACAAGGTGGACGCAGCCTACTTTAGTTCCTTGATCTTGATGTTGTGGAACCAGATTGGGGCACCGGCGTGTTTGCCCTGCAGGCCGATTCTCCCCTTCGTCGGGTGCGTAGGTTTATTTTTCTAACCTGGAAAAGTCTTAACCTGAACCTCACCTTTAATTTGGGATTTCCCATTTATACCTGCAGTCATACTATCCTTTTCTTATTTGAAGATACTTTTCATTGCTTGTGCTGTTTTCTGCGGTCTTCCCTGCTCAAAGGGCAGCAGCTCAGCCGTAACATAGCCGTCATAGCCTATCTCAGTCAGGGCTTTTTTGACCGCTTCGAAATTTACATCACCTTCCAACAAATCAACAAAACCTTCCGCAGTACCGACAGAAACCTTGAAGTCTTTAACGTGCACACGCTTTATCCGCTTGCCGAGGATTCGAATCCATTGGTCGGGGTAGCCGGTCAGCAGGACATTGCCAACATCAAAGTAGGCCCCTACCATTTTGGAGTTAAGGCTGTCGATAAAGTCCCGCATCTCCAGCGGGCTTAACAAAAATTTATTCCAAACGTTTTCGATACATATTGCCACGCCGGTCTGTTCAGCAGCCGGCAGAATCTGTCTGACCGCTTCTCCGGCCCGCTCATAACAAACGTCATAGTCAATCACCTCGGCATCGGGCAAAAAAAACACATCTACTGCACCGGGGACGAAAAGATACGCATCGGTGCCGAGCCATTTTGTTACCTGCAGAGCTTTACGGGTAAAGTCAATAATCTTCGCCCTGTGCTCAGGGTCATTGGCGGTAGGCGAACAGGTCCAGCTTTCGCCGGAGGCAACACTTGAAATCTCAATACCGATTTTTTGGGCAGTGGCGATGATATCTTCACACTGGGTTTGTGTGGCGTGGTGTGTTAAAACCCCTTCACCCCGCCCATCGGATGGGCTGGGTTCACCGGCAACGGCGAGCTCAATGGCGTCGAATCCAAGGTCTTTCGCCTCTTGCATCGCCTCGGCTATTGGCTTTGCGGCTTCAAGTCCGCCTTCGAACATCCAGTAACTTGCACTTATTTTCATTTTATGATAACCTACTCAATAATTTATATGTACTTGCAGTACAACAATCTTTCACGGAGCACAGTATAACAATGATGCCTAACAAAAACCAAGGCAATGTCCGGATTTTTTGCACAGAAAACTTGATCGAAAAGATACAAAAATACCGGTTCATGGGTACAGTAGTTTTGGTTGTCTCACTGCTGTCCGCTCACGTATGGGCGGAATCGCAGCTTGAGTTCCCGGGCCCTGCGCCGGGTCTTGCACAAGGCCAGGTAAGCCGAGGCGAACTTGTTCTTGAAAACGAAGTACTTGCGTGCGTTTGGAATATCGAAAATGGCCGGCTCAAGCCCGAACGCATAACCGACAAACTATCCGCAACCATGCTCGAACTACGAGAGGCCGAATGCTTTCAACTCGTTTTGGACGGCGGACGGGTGGTGAAGGCCTCCTACCTGCAAATCATTGGCAAGCCGACCCTAGAAAATTTGGAGCCAAACTATAAGTCGTTCCGACTGGTGGAGCAATTCGGCGGCAAGCAAATTACTGTTATACTCGCTTCGTCCGACGACAACCTCAAAGTCCAATGGCGTGCGATTTTGCGCGACGGTTCGAATTATGTGCGGCAACAGGTGGTCTTCACGACGAAGAACAAGGCAATCGAGGTAAAAGAAATAGTGCTGTTGGAGTTGGCTGCGCCACCCCCCTTCTTGCTTTCGCCTGTCCCCGCGTCTCCCGACGCAAGACGGGGCGGCGGGCAAGAAAGCAGGGGGGTGGACGGTTCGCCCGTGGTGGCGGGCAATATGTTTTTCGCATATGAGCACCCCCTCTCAAAGAATTCGAAATTCGAAATTCGAAATTCGAAATTTCCCGCCGCAGGCGGGGTCCTGCATCGATTCCGTTGCAGTTTGCCTCTGAGGTTCTCGCTAAAGCCGGGTGAGCCGCTGGTGCAAAGCTCGGTTATCGGCGTTGTTCCGCGAGGACAGTTGCGGCGCGGCTTTCTATATTATATCGAACGTGAGCGGGCCCACCCCTACAGGCCGTTCCTGCATTACAACAGTTGGTACGATATTGGCTATGGGGCTGAAAAAATACAGCAGCGCCAATGTCTGGAAGTGATTGAACTATTCGGAAAAGAGCTAATCAGGCGGCGAAAGGTGGTGATGGATTCGTTCGCCCTGGACGACGGGTGGGATGACACCGCCTCGCTGTGGCAGTTTCATAAGGGGTTTCCCAATGGGTTTACGCCGCTGCGGAAGATGGCGGAAAAATATGATTCGACCTTGGGGGCGTGGCTTTCTCCTTTTGGCGGCTACGGCAAAGCGAAGCAGGAACGGCTCAAATATGGGCGACAGCAGGGCTTCGAAACAAATAAAAGTGGTTTTTCGTTAGCCGGGCCCAGGTATCACGCTCGATTTCGAGATGTGTGTGTCAATATGATTCGCAAGTATGGACTGAGCTACTTTAAGTTCGATGGAATCGGTGCGGGAGGCAGACCCACCGGAGCCGGCGCCGAGTTTGTCCGGGATATGGAGGCGCTGCTGCGACTTGTCAGTGAGCTGCGCGAGGTCAAACCTGATGTGTTTATAAACATTACAACCGGCACGTGGCCATCACCTTACTGGCTGTGGTACGGCGACTCGACCTGGCGCGCGGGAGCGGATTGGAGCACTTTCGGCTGGGGCCCGAAACGGCAGCAGCAGGTCACCTACCGCGACAAAGAAACCTACCACAATGTCGTTCGCCGTGCACCTTTGTATCCGCTCAATTCGCTTATGACGCAGGGTGTTATGTTCGCCAATCACGGACTTCCGAATGAGGTCGATGGACTTGTCGAGGACATTCGAGCGTTTTTCGCCAGCGGGACCAACTGTCAGGAGCTGTACATTACCGCTTCTATGATGCGGCCGCAGGACTGGGACGCCTTGGCCGAGGCGGCAAAATGGTCTCGCAAAAATGCGGACGTGCTGGTGGATACGCACTGGGTTGGGGGCGACCCGGCTAAGGGCGAAATTTACGGCTGGGCATCGTGGTCTAAACGGAAAGGTATCCTGTCGCTGCGTAATCCTCACGACAAGCCAGGTAAGATTACGTTAGACATTAGCAAAGTCTTCGAACTGCCTGCAGGCGCAGCACGGAAGTATTCTTTGAAAAACCCGTGGAAGAAAGATGCGAATAAGGCGGTGATTGTGCTATCTGCAGGCAAAGAGCATACGTTTGAACTGAAGCCGTTCGAGGTGCTGGTCTTTGACGCAACGCCCCAGTAGGGGCAACCCCATGTGGTTGCCCGAATATTTAGCCCCGCAATTTATTGCGCGGGTTATGGTAAACGCTATACGCTATACGCTATACGCTATTTTTCCCTTTTTCCCCTTGACTTTTACCATCTTTACCGCTATTTTATCTAACAAAATACGAACACACCAAGGGGCGGAATACTTCTTTGAATCGTCCGTTGGTCATCCTGAGCGAAGCGCAGCGGAGTCGAAGGATCTCAGACACGAGATACGCTAAACGCTAAACGCTATCTTTTACCCTGAGCAAAGTCGAAGGGAGATACGAAACTGTTTGGCGTTTTATACAGACTGTATAATCATTGTTGGACACTTGGTAATTTACAGATGACTAAAAAGAAATCAAAGATTCGCATTGGCAATGTAAAAAGAGATGTAATTATAAGCCAAGATCAATCAGGAGGTACAACAGCCCATGAGACCAGAACTGCCACCGACAAAAAACCCTCCAAGTCTAAGTGGTCGATAATTACAGTAATAGTTGTTGTAGCTTCAATTGTAACAATATTAACATACTTTGGTGTCAAACCTATCAAGGAGAACAAAATGCCTAAAGATGAAGAAGGGAAAATCTCTATTGGTGATGTAAATGGCGATGTAGTAATTTCCCAAAACCAGTCGGGTGGAATTACTGCTCATAGAGTTAATGTTAATCAACAAAGAGCCATATCCCCGCAAGCACAAATTAGAAAAGAAAAACGAGGAGACAAATTTATTCTGCAAGTTATTTTAAACCAAACGTCAGGAGTGTGGGACCCCAGTACAATGTTTAAATTACAGATTAAAATGTCTGGTCCTTATGAAACTGCCAATATTGTAAAGGGATTGCCATCGCCTCGATTTGAGGTTCGCACCACTGAGGATAAGGAAAATGGATTTTTCGCTTATTCAACCAGAACAGCCCCACTAAAAGATGAACCTGTAATACTTGAGATTCAGTCGGAAACTGAAATTGACTTAGAGGAATTGAGTGTAGAACCACTTGCAAAAAATGAGAATGTTAATCCCTAAATCTGTTCTTTAGTAAACAGTTTCTTTGCCGAAACTGATGAAGGGGGAAATAAGAGTAAAAAACGCAGAAAAGGTCATGGAGGAAGCGTCATGATACAGAAAAACTTCGATGATATCACTAAGGCGGATATTGATTTTTTGGTCGTTAATAAAATCAGCGAAATAAAGACCCTTGAATATAAGGGAAAACTCCCAAGTTCCCAAGACAGCGACAAGAAAGAGTTTCTGGCGGACATATCTTCATTTGCAAACGCTTCCGGGGGTGATTTGATTTATGGAATCAAAGAAGCAATTGATGCTAACGGTAAAAAAACAGGCCAACCGGGAACAGTTGCACCTCTGCAAGGTATAACAGCAGATGAGGCGAAGTTGCAGATTGAAAACCTTATTCGTACCGGAATTGAGCCGCGCATAACTGTTCATGTTAAGGGAATTGCTGGTTATGGTACCGACGGCAATGGCTTTGTCATTCTTGTTCGCATTCCCCAAAGTTTTGCATTGCCGCACATGGTAACATTTAAGAATACTTCGCGTTTCTATTGTCGAAACTCCGCAGGTAAATATCAGTTAGATGTTCAGGAGATAAGAAATGCTTTTCTTGCTACAGATTCACAAGCAGAGCGTGTCCGCAGTTTTTTGCAAAATCGGTTAGCTAAGATTATGGCGGATGAAACACCAGTTCCTTTATCAACTGAACATCGCTTAGTTTTACATATTCTGCCGCTTTATCCCTTTCTCAACCATCAACGATTGCAATTGAGCTCGAATAGAAACCTTACTTTAGATTTTAGGCCAATAGGTGCTAGTGGTTGGGATCATCGTTACAATTTAGATGGGTTTTATAACTTATGATAGGAATTATGAAAATAAAACGCTCAACGATGGTTATTGTCTGGTCTTTTTTAATGGCGTCGTTGAAGCAGTCTATTCAGATATCTTAAGGGTCAAAGGTGGGCAAAAACCGAAAAAAGGAGAGACTGCTTTCATCGCAAGCGTAGCGTATGAGCGATATTTGATTGAAGCCATTAGGAACTACTTCACAGGATATAAAGCGTTAGGCATTGAAGCTCCTGTTGTAATCTCAATGGCTTTGCTTGGCTGTAAAGGTGCTTATTTGTGGACAGATTTTTCCAGTGGTTTAGATTCTCAACCAATAGACCGAGAGGTGGCTATTTTGCCTGAGGTGCAAGTGGGAAGCTTTGATGAGGAAGCGCCAACTATTATGAGGCCGATATTTGATGCTGTATGGAATGCCTGCGGTCTTCCGCGCAGCTATAATTATACCGAAAATGGAACTTGGAATGTAAGATTATGACCCCCATCTTCGAATCAGATGATGATTGGTTGCTGTTGGAAATTGAGAGATAAATACAAATGACCACCGACCCAACCCAACTTCAGCGGGGTTAGTCAGCTAACAAAAGGCTTAGGAATAAAAATAATGCAAATGCCCGCGGATCGGAGCGTGGGAAAATAATGTAATGCTTTAATTTAAGGAGGTTACGACAAATGTCAAATGAAGATATATATGAGAAGGTGGTTGCGAAACTTGTCGAAAAGTACGGAGAACTTGCAAACAGAGATTTAATTGCTGCGGTTGAATTGTTTGATCGTTTGCTAGAGCGCGGCAAGAACATACACCCTGACAGGCTGAAAGCATTGTGCGAAAAAGCCGGTTACGGTGAATTTGGGAGTGATGAACTTTCCAAGATATATGATATTGTTGATAAATACAGGAACTATAAGGGAGGAAAAGATATTCCGCGTTGGAATGGCGATATGATAGATGATTTATTGAAATAGCAAAATTGTCCTAAGATATCTTTAGCAAAAATCATTTTCCCTCAAAATCAATTCTGTCTTCCGCCGCCTGCCCGAGTCCCTGCATGTTGTAGCCTGCCCCAGCAAGTCTCAGGCAGGGGGCAGGGATCCAGCTATTTATGTGCTTATAAAGCACTTTTTTGGCGTTTTTGCTAACAAAGACAGAATTATTATGGTTCTTATCCGTTAAATCTGTGTAAACCTATGCCAGCGAAAGCGGCTATCCGTGTCTAACAAGAACCGTTCTTAGCCAGCTTCTGAAAAAGGCCATTTCGATAGCCTTGTGGACGAAGGCAAGTCTCTGCGGCGAAAGCTCGCTTTCAGAACAGAGCTTGCCGAGAACACCAAGCTGACTAAAAACTCTGCGTTCTCAGCGCTCTCGGCGGTAAAAAAATCCGCGAAATCTGTTTACCCCGTTAGAAACGTTCCTTCTCTTTTTCTAATGGGGCGCAATCCGCGATTAACTATTTCTTCGTGTCTTTGTGCCTTAGTGGCAAAAAACCATGACCCTTAAAGCACTACATTAGTATATATGCATATACTTATATACTTCTATCTCAGTACAAAAAAAACTTCGTGTCTTTGTGCCTTAGTGGCAAAAAACCATGACCCTTAAAGCACTACATTAGTATATATGCATATACTTATATGCTTCTATCTCCGTACAAAAAAAACTTCGTGCCTTTGTGCCTTAGT
>JAUWBI010000011.1 GCA_030601745.1 Phycisphaerae bacterium | reverse complement strand
CAGCGAAAGGTCGTGAAATGAATCATAGTCAAATGACTACGGGCTTTTTCATGCTCCAGCCGGTGACAGGTTGGGAAACGAACCATAGTCAAATGACTACGAGCTTTTTCATGTTACAAAGCTGGATGGTTGATGCTGGATGCGAGACGACGGAGGACAGAGGACGGAAGACAGAAGACGGAGGGCGGATGGCCGAGAAAAGGAGAATATCGAATATCGAACAAGGAATATTGAATGATGAAGTGCGGAGGGCGGATAGAAGATAAGCACTAAATCCGAAGCTCTCAACAAATCCAAACCTCAAATGACAAAACAGGCTCGTACGAGCAGATCTGGTAACGTCTGAGCGGGCGAGGGTGAATGGGAAGGTGAGGCTGTTCAAGGTTGTCGCTTAAATGAGGTTTACCGGCCAGAGAACGCAACCTATATGCAACTGGTTTGTCGAATTGCCCAAAATTAAGTGATAATCCAAGGATTAAAACGGTTGAGTACGCCGTTGCCTAAGTCAAATCACTGTATTAAGCGAAAAGAAACCACCTATTTGCTTGTCATTTTAATCTTGACAGGTCGGAATTTTTTGTGTTTTTTGAAGGCACTGTAGCGAATAGGATTCCTCTGAATGACGAGAAGTTCGGGATGTTATGCGGAAACCATAAGAACAGAAGTTAGGCAAAAAAAGGCGAAACCGGATTTCCTTCATAGGTGTCTCCAATCGAAGGATCCATAAAGAGTGTCCAAGGAGGTTACTATGGCACAACGATATTCAGCCTCGCAAATCCGCAGCAAGATGCGACAGGCCCAGCAAAAGCAACGGCAAGCGATAAACAAGTACAATCAGGATGTTCGACGCTACAACCAAGGCGTCAAGAACGCTGTCAACAAATACAATCAAGCTGTTCGTGCCCACAACGCACGGGTCCGGGCAAATCGCCAGCGCATAAAGAACGAACTGGCCCGCCTCAGTCGCCAATCGACTACAACAACCCGGTACGTCGTATATCGAACATCTGTTGAGACACTGCACGAGTCCTACACAAGTCTCGAAAACTACGCGGACTCCCAACAGCTTGACCCGCGGTACAATCGAGTGCTTGATCTTTCCGAGCGCGAAACCGCAAATAGCATTGAGGTCACCAATCATATCCTTGGCGACGAAAACGCAGGCGACACACCTGCCGACGAGCTTGAAAATGCTGAACTCCTAGACGGTCTGCGGAAGATCTCTCCTGACCTCGACGACCGCTGGAACGGCGCGGTCTTCGCGCTGAATCCGCGAAATCCAGATGCTGCTCGCCATTTTTGCACGAGTGCGCGCGAGATAATCACGCAAATCCTCGAAATAAAGGCTCCTGACGCCGACGTATTTGCGATGCTGCCAACTTGCGACAAAACCGAACGTGGCAATCCGACGCGTCGTTCCAAGATTCGGTATTTTCTTCATCGCCAAGGCATGACCGAAGACACGCTCGAAGAGTTTGTTGAAAACGACATGGAGAACATCCTTCAACTGTTCCGGGTCTTCAACGACGGCGCTCACGGGTCGGCGGGGACATTCGATTTCCCCCACCTCAACGCGATCAAAAGACGAGTTGAAGACGGTATCATGTTTCTCACGGAGATCATCGGAGATGCCTAACAATGCGCTGAACCGGAGCACACTCGCCTTTTGGTTTTTCAATGCTGTTCGCTTCGGCGACGGTTTCCGGTTTGTTGCGTTTACCTCCGTTGGGCTGTGTGCCCGGTTATCTTGAGCGTTGCATAGCGAATTGAGAATTCGGTCCGCCGCGGCGGATTTCGCTTTGCTCAACGTTTTGCGTGCGTGTAAGGGGCGGCGGCGTGTTATCTGGAAGCAAGACCCGAAAGCGGGTATATCTGGAAACCATATAAACAGAAGTTGGCCATAGGAAGGAGAAGAGAATGTCAGAAGACACGGTACCCAAACCAAAGAAGACGACATGGAGGTCAATTGTGGCGACCGTCGTCGTGTGTGCCGCACTCTTTGGCTTCATCTACAAGCACACGGTGGATTCCTTCAATAACCGTTTGGATCTGAAGAACGACACAATCGACATGCTTGAGCGAGAGAACAAGCGTCTCGCTGAGGAAGGCCCTGTGCCGGAAGCCGTCAAGAGACTTGAAGACCGGCTGATCCCTCTCACTTTGGCATTCCCCATGGACCCATTTAACGGACGCGTCAATGTTGGAACAGGAATAGAGATCCCCACTGAAATAACCATGTTGATCATCAAGGCAGAGGAATTTAGGAAAGGGAAGAAGTTCGATCTCGCCGCAGCAAAACTGGACGAGATCGATGGATTGTATCCAAGCTTTCGTGGGACGCCCTATTTCAGATTCCGTATTGAACGAGAGAAGTCGAATGCCAAAGAAGCCCTTGCTCTTGCAGAGCAATCAATTCGGAACCTCCCCGACGATGCTCGCGTTCTGGAGGCATACGAATTTGCGGTCAGGGCTCACATCCAGAACGAGAACAAGAAACAGGCAGAAGATCTTTGCCTCACTGCAATTCGGCTTGATCCGGAAAACGAGAAATGGCGAGAGTTCTTCAAGCAAGCCTTTGGGTACGAGCCAAGCGTGCCAAAGGAATGAAGAGAGTGTCCAACCAGAGCATCGACACATACGTTTCAAACCGCACTTCGCACGCCTTTCCAAAGACGGTCATGCACGACGTTGAATAGCGAATTGAGAATGCGGCGGCGGCGTGTTATCTGGAAGCAAGACCCGAAAGCGGGTATATCTGGAAACCAAATAAACAGAAGTTAGGCTATGAGAAGAAGAATGAAGAAGACAGCGATGTGCGCTCTCCTCTTGCTTCTCTGCGGGTGCGTGGCCTCGCACGGCCCGATGGAGAAGCGCTCTGTTCAGGACAATGTTGCACACGTTTTTGCCACCACCGCCATCCGCGTTTTTGATGTTGATCACGCCGATTTCGATATTCCGATAGAAGAGGTGTTCTCAACGCACGACCTAGCAATCCTTGGGGAGAATCGCGACGCACTTGTTTCGATGATTGAGTCCGCTCTCGGCCGGCAGGACGTGATGCTCCTGGACAAGGTTGGAAGTGGCAACGACGTTTCAATGATTGAGTTCGCTCTCGGCCAGCAGGACAGCGTGTGGGGAGCACGGCTGGCCGGCCATTTCAGAGTAGAGAAGGTATTGCGGTTGGTCAGGCATCACTTTCTTACTCCCAGACGTTGCTATGGGTGGGAAGGACCGGATTACTCCCAATTGGAGAGCTTCCTGACGGATAACCAGTACCAGTACAGCATCACGTATTTGGAGGCCATAGAGGCAATCACTGGCAAACCGATTGCAGATGCCATTGCGCTGACGCCTGCCGAGTCAACACGAATTGAGAAACATGCGACGAACGAGAAGTCAGTATTCTATCACTGGGCTCTTTGGATACAACGCAAACTCAACCACCAAAAAGCCGAACAAGGCACTGCAGCGGACGCGCACAAGCCGCGCCGCTGAGCTCAGACGTTGAATAGCGAATTGAGAATGCGGCAGCGGAGTTTTTTGAGAGCACTTGGCCTGAGCGCGGCGGCGGCGTGTTATCTGGAAGCAAGACCCGAAAGCGGGTATATCTGGAAACCATATATACATAGTTAGGCTGAAAGGATGATACGAACTGCAGTCATATTTATAGCTTGTGTCTTTGTATTCAGTGGTTGTACAAGTAATCCTGATTGGGCAAACTATCACAGAGCGTTGCGGAATGGCGAGACTGTTCTGATTGGAAGGATTGAGTATCAGAAAGACTGGTGTCGCGTCGGCGACCGGATGTCATCCTATACAATCAAGTTGAAAAATGGTACTCAGTATCCACTGGTTTTTGACCCGGTCAAACCTACGAGAGTTACACCGGGAGAGTACGATGTCACTGGCCACTTTCTTGGAACTAGTGATAAGAGATATGAAAAAGCCTTTTCTGTCAGGCTCTGGTCATTGGTGAAATAGAGAAGCCCAACAAACGGATGAACGCTGACCAGTAAAATGCTGCGCATTTTCCTGGCAGGTTATCCGGAACGTTACGCGCGGTTCAACGGAATTCAATAGAATACACGAAGTTCCTTGCTGATTAGGGGAAAAAGTACATTTTGCCAGAACAGTATGAATCGCGACGAAAATTGATTATTTTAATAGTTGCCAATAGATATTCTGAATAACCATATGAAGGTATTACTCAGAATTATACAGGTTTAACCATATACCAAGCCCCCATGTCTTTGATATTTTCCTGGAATTCTCAGGAAACAGGTCCATATTTCTCATAAATGGGAGTAATCTTAAACAGCAACTTAGCTCATAATAATTTTCCATTGGTTCAAATTCAACAGCTACGCGATTTTCCATCATTCCAGTGACTCCCAAAACAATCAAATCGACCGGCTTTTTTCTGCGTTTGATTATACGTCCCTGCCGTTCTCTCAACAATTCGGTTTTGATGCGATTCTCAAATGACTTACTATGTACGATTATTTGTTGTAATTCATTTTTTTCGACAAACCCATCGTATTTCATGTATATACCAGCTAACAGTCTAATATCCCGAGCGTCATCAATGGCAGTTAAAATGATAGGCAACAATGCTTCAGCAGCCTTTTCCTTGGAATCTATAGCCTTTGCAAAAAGAACAAAAACTCCACTCTCAATTTCTCTAATGTCAACTTTGTGAGTTAAAGTTTCTTCTTTGCCATTTACGTTTCGAGTTTCCCAAAAGGAAACTTCCAATGCTCGTTCAGGTGCCTCTATAATAATGTTACCGCTAAGAAAATCTTTAGCAGCGTAGTGATGTTGGCGGCAATATTTTGCAATATCCGTATCCAAACCCAAAGCAAAATCGATATATCTTTCTTCGTCTATTTTATTTTGCATCAAGAGAGCTGTTAACAGATTACTGTCAAAAGAGCCTCTTCTGAATTCCATCTCAAGATGGTGTCCGAACTGTTGTTTCTCCTTGCGATACATCTCATTCAAAATGCAACTGTCAATCACATATTGGAGCCTGATGGCCAGTATATTGGCAACGACATCATTGGTTTTTTCTAACCATTCGCGCATCGATATTATTTTGGTAATAGAATCATGTGAATTCCTTAGCCCTATCTCAGGTACCTTAGACAATGTCAAATAGCTGGCTTCGGCAATACTGCATAAAATATCTGCCTTTGCCTCAGATGTTAATTCTACAAAGTCCCTGGGAGGCTTTTCCCAAGGGGTAAGGGAGCGTTTGTTTTCAATCGTAGCCCCTTCGGTTACCGAACAAACGAGTATAAGAAAAAACAAAGAGCATATTCTAAAAAAAGCTAACACATTCATTATATCCTCATATCATGAAAATTAAAGGAGTCCGGTACTTTTTTTCCTTTACATCGCACAAAATACAGTTAATCACCTATTTTTTCTGTCCTACATTTCATTATCAAAAATACCCAAAACCACAACTCCCGCCGATTTCGTATCTCGTGAAGCGTGAAGCGTATCTCAAATATCGTATCTCGTATCTCGTGAAGCGTATCGCGTGTTAAAGGCAAAGAATAGCGTAAAAGACCGTAAAAGTCAAGGGAAAAGTTAATTAGTTAATTGGTGAATTAGTTAATTGGTGAATTGGTCTTCTTTTAGACAGGGAGGACAGAGGGTATTTCAGTAGGGGTCAGGGGTCAGGGGTCAGGGGTCAGGGAACAAAAGAAGTTAAAAGTTAAAGTGGAAAGTGCAAAATTGTGGAAGCCCTACGGGCAGATTTTTAGAATTGACGGGAATTGCGATTTTGGGTATTGTGTTGTTTGAAATTATGTAATCGCATATAGCAATAGTTCACACGATAAGAACAGGAGAAATGAAATATGACAGATTATGAAGAAACGCTGCAAAGTTCAGATTTCAAAGACAGGAAGACAGGACTTGTGGTATTCGGAATCCTTCACATTATTTTTGGCGGGTTTTGTGCACTCATGGTGCCTTTCATGATATTTGGTATGATTGCATCGACCGTCCTTGATAAGAGTGCTGCTGCACCTATGAGGCCTACCATGATGATTCCCGGCCTTCTGCTCTATGTACTAATGGCTGTTTGGTTCATCTGTATGGGTATCGGTTCCATTAAAGCCCGACGGTGGGCAAGAGCACTTATACTGGTTTCTTCATGCCTCTGGCTTATCAGCGGGATGGGTGGACTTATTTTTATGCTGCTGCTCATGCCCGATATATACGGCCGGATGGGCGCAAGCGGGCAGATGCCACCAGAGGTGGCCCGCATCATGAAGTACGTCATGACTGTGTTTATGACAGTCTTTTACGTGATTATACCGGCAGCGCTTGTTCTCTTCTATGGGAGTAAGAATGTAAAGGCGACATGTGAGTTCAGGGATTCCCGGGTCCGCTGGACCGACAAATGTCCTTTGCCCGTTCTGGCTTTGAGCTTAATGTTTGGATTCTGGGCCGTGTCGATGCCACTTACAGTGTTTTACGGATGTGCAATTCCGTTCTTTGGATCCATATTGACCGGACTGTCAGGCGCAGGGGTAGTGCTGCTTGTCATGTTGCTGGCCGGTTATGTCGCCTGGGGCACATACAGATTGAGTATTAACGCGTGGTGGTGCGCCGTTTTACTGATTATTGCCTGGGCTTTATCAACAGCCATTACGTTCTCACGCGTAAGCATTATGGACTACTATGAAAAGATGAATTTCCCTGAGCAGCAGCTCGATATAATGAAACAGTATAATATATCGCAGTATTATATGGTCTTGTTCCTCGGCCTCTGGGCTGTTGGCTTCCTGGGCTATTTACTGTACACGAGAAGATACTTCGTACGTCCTGCTGAGCAAGCGTTGTAGGGTGGGCAACTTGTTTACCCACCATTCTCATCGTATTGCGTTTACCACTTGGGTAACAAGTTGCACACCCTACCCTGCTATAAGTGAGCCGAGCTGATAAACGATAAAAGTAATTATGTAAGCTAAAGCGGTGAGTGAGGCGAATTGAAACAGCGCCCAGGGCCACGAATTTGTTTCCCGTTTTGTCATTACCACCGATGCCACGCACGGCGCAGAAATCAGGCAAAACAACATAATGCAAAAACCCGTTAAAGGCGTATAGTTCGCCTGTAATTTTTCCCGCAAAGTCTGCGGTTGCTCGCCGGTACTGCCGACTGCATATACTATTGCCAACTGTGATACAAATACTTCCTTGGCAGCGGTCGCGCCGATAAGGGCTGTCCCGATTTTCCAGTCAAAACCGAGCGGCTTAAGGGCCGGCTCTATCGCCCGCCCTATTCTGCCGACCGTCGAATATTCCAACTTAGCTTGCCGGGCCTGCTCAGAGTTCAAACCCGCTAAAAACTCATCGCTCGGCCTGGGGTAACTCATCGCCACCCAGAGTATAATCGATATGGCAAGGATTATCGTGCCTGCTCTCTTCAAAAACATCCATCCCCTCTGCCAGGTATGAATGCACACGGCCTTTATCGTAGGCCTGCGATAAGGCGGCAGCTCCATAACAAATGATGTGGTTTCGCCCTTAAAAACAGTAAGCCGCAAAATCTTGGCACAGATAACTGCCAATGCAATTCCTATCAAATAAATAAGCCATAACATTGGCGCGCGCCATTTTTCCTTGAAAAAAGCCGGTATTATCAATGCATAAATCGCCAACCTTGCGCCGCAGCTCATCAACGGTATTACCATTATTGTCGTAAACCTGTTGCGTCTGTTCTCAAGTATTCTCGTTCCCATAATGGCTGGTATTGAGCAGCCAAAGCCGATAAGCATTGGTATGAAGCTTTTACCGTGCAGGCCAATCCTGTGCATTATCCGGTCCATAACGAAGGCCGCTCTGGCCATATAGCCGGAATCTTCAAGAATCGCAATGGCCAGGAACAGCAAGAGCATATTCGGCAAGAACCCAATCACCCCCCCGACACCTGCTATAACGCCGTCAACCAGAAGAGATTTCAGCCAACTTTCACTACCTGCGGGCCAGAAGTCGGTTATCGTTCTACCAGCCCAGCCGAAAAATTGTTCCAGCCAATCCATTGGGAATTTGCCTATCTTAAAAGTCAGCAGAAAGACTACAAGCATCAGTATCAGAAAAATCGGCAGTCCAAGGATGCGATTTATTACTACAGCGTCTATCATATCGCTGGTACTGTGGCGCGATTCGACAGTGCTTTCGACGGTTTCCTGACACGCACCTGAAATGAAACCGTATCGTCTACCAGCAATTATGATTTCCGGCTCATCAGCGAAAATTGTTTTAAGATGCCCGACACCGGCCCTGACAGCATCGAGAACTTCTTTGCTATGAACTTTTGCAGTTACGTCACTATCCTGCTCTAACAGTTTCACCGCCAACCATCGGGTACCGTATTTTTCCGCTAACCGGCGCTCTTCGCCGGCAATGAGTGTTTCGATTCCTGCCAGCTCTGTCTCAATTTCTTCTCCATAACTTATCTTATGAGTGCGCTCCATCTCGCCCTGCCGGGCTGTCTCAACAATAGCATCAAGCAACTCTACTTTGCCTTTACCTTTATTACCCACGGTTGGAACTATCATCGCTTCCAAAAGCTTAGAGAGCTGCTCAATATCGAAAACCAAACCATTTTGCTTAGCAACGTCGCTCATATTGAACGCTAAAACCAAAGGCACATTCATTTCAATAAGCTGGGTCGCCAAATACAAGTTGCGTTCAATATTGGAGGCATCGACAATATCCACCACGACGTCCGGCTGCTCCTCGATTATGAAGTTGCGGGCGACAAGCTCCTCAATCGAATAAGCCGTCAAACTGTACGTTCCCGGCAGGTCCACAACTGTTATTTCGAATCCGGCGTATTTGCACAGTCCCTCCTTTTTTTCCACTGTTACGCCGGGATAATTTCCTACGTGCTGACGTGCGCCGGTCAGCATATTGAATATGGTGGTTTTGCCGCTGTTAGGGTTGCCTGCTAACGCCACGGTAATTTTTTTCATAGCCCGATTATCCTTCTCGTAATCTTGAAGTTAAAAAGTTAGGCGAGCCAAACTATGTGTACAAAAAAATATAATTCACCTTAAAAGAAATCGATAAGCTCTACGTCACCATAATCTTGTGAGCCATCCCTCTGCCCAGCATCATCCTGGAATTTTTTACACTTATTACAAAAGGGCCTGGATGGCTGTTATTTATGACCGTTATTTCCACGTCAGGTAAAAGTCCCATTGTAGTCAGCCGGCTCTTCAAGCCCTGGCCGGCATTTATAGTAGCCAGCTTAACCGTTTCGCCTTCCTTAACTACCGACAACGGCCTTAATTGTTTATCATCCATATTTTATTTTCCCGGTTGTTTACTTTTGTGCTTGCTGCCGCCCTGCCGCTTGCCTTTGCGAAACTGCTTAAATTCATCTGCCACATCATATCCGTTTCTGCCTGTCCGCGTTATGAAATCGGTGAAATCCAGCAATCTCGAAATTATGGCCGGCCCCAATGCGTGTTCGGCCTTGCAGGCCGCTTCCTGGGCCACTTTAGCATCAACGCCCAAAATGTTGACAAAAAATGACTTGATAATGTTGTGCTTTCTGGCGACTCTGGCCGCCTCAGCAACACCTGAATCAGTAAGAGTTACGTAGCCGTAAGGGCGGTAATTGACGAGCCCTTTCTTAGCCAAAAGTTTTAAGGCCCCTGTAACGGAAGGTTTTGCCACGCCGAGCAATTTAGCTATGTCCTTGCTGCGGGCTACATTAGACTCACCAGCGAGATTAAAGATGGCCTCGAGATAATCTTCGAGAGAGGCGCTTAACTTTTGTGACCTTGTTTGCACCATTTGCTTTCCTATTAGTTAATACAGCCTAATATAGTTAGGATTGCTTAACTTGTCAAGAGTTTTTTGAGAAATTTTTGGAAATTAAGGAAATTCTGTGGGCACAGTTCAGCGGAGCCATCCCCTGTTACTCTGCGTAGTAGCAACGCCACGCAGCACGAGAAGCTGCGCTTGAGGCTGCCACCCAGCCGCCGAGAGACTGGATTCCCGCTCTCGCGGGAATGACAGCACGATAGCAGGCATAATTAGCTGAGAAATTGCCGGTGGAGGTCCAAAAAACCTACCTACAAACTCGACATGCACTCGCAAGATTTCCGGCCTATAAAACATTTGCCTTACGACCCACCTTGTATTAGAATATTGTTTTCATACGGGGCGTGGCGCAGTTTGGTAGCGCGCGTGACTGGGGGTCACGAGGTCGCTGGTTCAAGTCCAGTCGCCCCGATTTTAGATAACTCGGGTGATTTTGCCGGATGTCTGTGGGGGCCAAATTTGATGTGGATTGTAAAAAGCAGGTGGTGGGTATGGTGCAAAAAAGTCTGCGGCGAATTATTTGTATAGCCATTTTAACAAGTCTTGTTTTCCCCTTCGCATCTTGCTTGGCGGCGCAGCACGGGGAGCTTGTAAACCCCGCCCATAAGATGGGCTGGGTAAATGTTGTGCCGTTCGGCGAGCTCAAAAAGTGGGACGCGGAGGGAAAAGACTACGGCGTTATTTGGGAGGACGCCAGAGACATCTTCCGTGTGGTGGTCAGGTTCGCCGATTCCAAGGGCGCTGCTGATGCGGGTTTGATTAGATTGGAATACTGGCAATCCTCGTGGCCCCATCGCCGAATCCCTCGCGAGAAGGCGTCCGGAGCCGGCAGCTCGGGATGGCTTAATGTGGGCGATTGGTTTCAGGGCAGGTGGCTAAAAGCCGACACAAATCTCGAGGTCAAGGGCACAACGTACACGTTCACGTTCAACCCGGTCAATTCAAAGGAATTTCCAAAGCTGAAGGATTTTCCAGCCAGGTATCGTTCAACGTTAAAGCTGCGGGTGATTGCCGACTCGCCGCTTGCGAGAATAGAGGCGTTCGAAGCGTACACCGATTCGGTCTGGGACGCGCTTGAGTTTAAGGTGGAATGGGGTGGAACGGCACAGCAGCAGCAAATCTGGGACGGACGACTCGAAGTTTTCAACGGCGTAATCGAACAAGTTCAGCCGGTCTCGGCTGCGAGCAGGGTCAAAGTCGGCCCCAACAACGCCTGGACGTCAAAAGTGAAAGGGAAGAGCGACGGCATCGGCGCCCGCATCCTCTACGCAAAAACAAAGGCCTACAACTCATTCGACGAGACAATCGTAACGGTGCGCGCTGCTTACGAGACCTTTTCCTTCGCGGCTTCGGATTTAATAAAGCACAGCCATATATTCATTCCCGATTTCGGGGTCATCGTTCGCATGGCCGGAGACAATACAACGTACCGGTCGGCAGAACGGGTCTGGCAAAAGAATAAAAACAAAAACATCTATACGAGGGTTTCGAGCGTTGCCGAGCAGACTTTGACTCAGGCGTGGAAGGACATCCCCACCAAAGGGCATCACTATATTCCGCTGAGCTTCGAGGGAGGCCGGCAGCATTTTGGAGTTGAGGCCGATGGTAATGTGTTCTGTCATTCAGGTTGGCTTTCGCGGATACCCGGTCGGGATACGAAACGCTGTTTGTATGAGGGCAACTCGATTCGATATCGATTTGGCCTGTCCGGCGCGAGGTTAATCGAGCGGCATACAATCGACGGCTGTCTTCCGATGATGGTCGGGGAGTGGGAGCGCGACGGCGTTCGCTATCGGCAGACTGCTTTTGTAGTGCCGTTCGACGGTGTGCCAAAAGACGGCGAGCGCATCTACGCTGACGATACACTGGTGCTGATGATGCGATTTGAAATCCGGCGTGTTGATAATGCTGACCGAGAGGCAAAGCTTGATATAGAGGTCATTGCGAGAAGACCCGAACAACTGACGGTGGACAACGGTTTGGTTTTTGCCGCGGGCACGCAGCCCAAGCGTCTGCGGATGCTTGTTACTTCGCCGGACCCATCGGGCCGCTATTCGCTGACAGCGCAAGGGAAAAAATTGGCCTATCGAGCCACCTTAACAGCTGACGAGTCGAAACGCACGGTCGAGATTGCTATTCCGTATATCACCTTAACGCAGCGCAAAGAATGGGCGAAACTACGCTCTGTCCGGTTCAATGAAGCGTTCGCAGCGGTTCGCAAATATTGGAGGAAGCGCATACAAGCCGGTGCACAAATACACACGGCCGAGCCGATGATAAACGACTTCTATAAAGCCCACGTCTCACACCTCTTGATTAACACCGAGCGCGAGGTTGGAACCAGCGACCGGTATATGGTGAAGGTGGGCACATTCCACTATGGGGTCTTCAGCAACGAGTCGTGTATGATGATTAGTGACCTTGACCGCCGCGGCTACCACAAGCGAGCCGAACAAGCCCTCGAAAGCTGGCTGCACTATCAAGGGACAGTGGGCCTGCCTGGCAATTTTTCGACCGCCGAAGGCCAGTTCTACGGCGCAAGGGGATACGAGGCCGGCGGATACAACCAGCACCATGGATTTGTTCTCTGGTGCCTGGGCGAACACTACTGGTATACTCGCGATGTTGACTGGCTCAAACGCGCAGCCCCCAAGATTGTCAAGGGGTGCGAATGGATAATTGGGGAACGACGGCGCACCATTACGGCGCATAAGTCGCCGATACGAGCGATTGACCGGGGACTGCTGCCCGCTGGTTGTTTAGAAGATATAAAGGACTGGCGATTCTGGCTTTCGACGAACGTTTATTCCTGGTGGGGGATGCAGAACGCCGCTGCAGCACTGGATGCGGCCGGGCTGCCCGAAGGCAAACGCCTGCTGAAAGAAGCGGCTGCCTACCGCAAAGACATTCTGAACGCCTTCACCGAGGCGATGCGCCGCTCCCCGGTTGTCAGACTGCGGGACGGCAGCTGGATACCTCATATACCGCCGGACGCCCATCGCCGCGGCCGAACCTTCGGGTGGATTACCGAAACTCTCGAAGGTGCAATCCACATGATTCGCTGCGAAATTATCGAACCCCGGGACCGTATGTCCACCTGGATTATCAAGGACTTCGAGGACAACCTGTATATTTCCGAACAGTACGGCTATAACATCACCGGCGATGCGTTCGAGCGGTATTGGTTCAACCGCGGGGGGATTTCAATGCAGGCCAACCTGCTCTGTAATCCAATACCGTACTTGCTCCGTGATGAGCCGGAGCATTTCCTGCGCGCCTACTTCAACGCATTCGCCGTGAGCTACTTCCCGGATACGCGGATGATGACCGAACACGCCCTGCCGAACATCGGCGACTGGCGTGGCGACCACTACAAGTCTTCCGACGAAGCCAATTCAACCTATTGGCTGCGAATGATGTTCGTACAGGAGCGAGGGGATGAACTCTGGCTGGGGGCGGCTATTCCACGATATTGGCTCGCTAACAGCAAGCGCTGCGGAATCGAAAACGCCAGGACATATTTTGGACCGATGTCCGTTTGGTTCGAGTCACACACTGACAAGGGCCGAATTGAAATGATACTCGACCCGCCCCGCCGGAACCCGCCGAAACGCATCCTGGCCCGCTTTCGACATCCCGAGGGGCGCCGGATGACACGCTGCCAGGTCAACGGGAAACCCTACAACCGATTCGACCCCATAAAGGGAGTGGTTATTCTTACGGAATGCCTTAAGCCGACTCGCATCATTGCATATTACGATGGCTCGTAAGACCGACGGGCGGAGCCATCCCCAAGCTGCGCTTGAGGCTGCCACCCGGACGTTACGGTTCCACACGACCAACATCAGGAGATAGGGCAACCACGTGGGGTTGCCCCTACTTGAGGCTGCCACCCGGACGACAGAGGACAGAGGACAGACGACGGACGAGGGAAGACGGACGAGGGACGGGCTTGAAGAAGGGCCGGAAATTTCTCACATTTTTTTCAATTTGGTTCTTGCTATTTCCGCTGCTTTCGATTATGCTTTTCGCTATGATTTTTGTTATATGACATCAATAGAGCTGCTGGAATTTTGAGCTAAATAATAGTGCCCGGCCTCAGGCCGAGGCGAGTAACTCAATTACAACACATAAAATAGCAGGAGGTTGACAATGAAACATATCACACGCCGAGATTTTATGAAAGGTTCTATGGCCGCTGGTGTTGGTCTGACGCTGGCCCCGTTTTCGCGTGTGCGGGGAGCGAATGACGACATTCGCGTGGCGGTTGTGGGTATCAAGGGCCGGGGCGGGTCACACATCGGCAATTTCCACAAAATGTCCGGAGTGCGAGTGGTGGCGCTCTGCGATGTGGATCGAAAGGTTCTCGAAAGCCGCGCCAAGCCCTTCAAAGACCGCAATGAAAAGGTCGATACCTACGTTGACATTCGCAAACTGCTGGAAGACAAGAGCATCGACGTCGTATCCATCGCAACGACCAACCACTGGCATTCGCTGATTACCGTTTGGGCCTGTCAGGCGGGCAAGGACGTTTACGTCGAGAAGCCGTGCAGCCACAATGTTTTCGAGGGTCGCAAGTGCGTCGAGGCCGCGCGCAAGTACAAGCGGATAGTTCAGCACGGTACGCAGAGCCGCTCCAGCGGCGGTTGGGCCAAGCAAATCGCTGCCGCCCAGAGCGGCAAATACGGCAAACTGCTGGTTTCCAAGGGCTACTGCTGCAAGCCGCGGTGGAGCATCGGCTTTAAGCCGTACAAAGATGTACCGGAGCACCTTGACTTCAACATCTGGCTCGGCCCGGCGCCGGAACAGCCCTACCACGAGAACCTGGTCCACTATAACTGGCACTGGTTCTGGGACTTCGGCAACGGGGACGCGGGCAACCAGGGCGTACATCAAATGGACATCGCCCGCTGGGCCGTCGGCGCTGGTCTACCTAAGAGCGTGGTAAGTATGGGCGGTCGCTGGGTCAATGGTCCCAACTTCAAGGACCAGGGCGAGACGCCTAACATGGAGCTGTCGGTGTTCGATTATGGCGGGACCCTTCTGGTGTTCGAGACTCGCGGGCTGGTCGACAAAAAGGACAAAGAGGGCAAGAAGCCGTTTCCCCGGAAAGTCGACAATGAATTCTACCTTGAGGAAGGCGTAATCAAGGGCGGCAAGTTCTATCCCAAGGGCAAGGACAAGGGCGAATCGCTGGTCGACGTCGAGTATCACGTCCATCCCGGCGGTATCTTCGGCAACTTCATCAACTGCGTGCGCAGCCGTAAGCAGGATGAACTCAACGCCGACATCCTTGAAGGCCACTTTTCCAGTGCCTTGTGCCATCTGGGCAATATCTCGTACCAGCTGGGCTGGCAGGTGCCCTTCGACACGAAGGCCAGGGACTTCGCCACCGATAAAATAGTTAGCGATAGCATGATGACCGTCCTGGAGAACACCAAGTCAATCGGTGTGGACCCTGCAAGAAACACGTACTGCCTTGGCCCTAAACTGCGGTTCAACCCTGAGGCAGAAAAGTTCTGGCGTAATCCCTCGGCTGACTTGATGTTGACGCGTCCGTATCGCGAGCCGTTTGTCGTGCCGGAGCGGGTGTAAAGACGGCCACCGGGCACCATTTTGCGACCCCGCGCCAATGGCAAAACACATTGGAATAGTAGCGTGCAGTGCAGAGGGAGCGGCCCTTTGCTATCGAACTATCTGCGCACAGGCACCAGCCGAGATGGGTGAGCCCCGCCCATCGGATGGGCTGGGTGAACACAGGCATCCAGAGATAACTATGCACACCCATCCGCTTTCCGAATATATGGTGCATATTGGTGCCGGAGAGTGGGAAAAAGTTGGGCAGCTTATGCTATCCTCAGCTAATAAAGTCGCCCAGGCAGGAGCCGATTTTGCAATTTGTCCCGACAACACCATCCACCAGGCCTTTGACCTGGTGGTGCCCAAATCACCCATTCCCTGGCTGCATATTGCAGAACTCGTTGCAGAACAAGCCAGGCAAAGCGGATTCACGCACCTTGGAATCTTAGGAACTAAATATCTTATGGCAGGCCCGGTCTACGCCGACGTCCTCAAGAAGTTCGACATAAGTTACCAGATACCTCAAGAGCGGCAGCGAGAGCAGATTAACCACATAATATTTGCCGAACTCGTCAATGGTGTATTTACTGAGAAATCCCGACTCTATTTCAACGATGTTATACGAGGCCTCAAGCAAACCGGATGCGATGCTGTTGTTCTTGGATGCACTGAAATTCCCTTGGTCGTAGACCCGAACGATTGCCCCCTGCCAACCCTGGACTCCACGCGCTTACTCGCAAGGGCAGCCTTAAGAAAGGCCCTTGAAAAAGTCTGACCTGATTAAATATAAAGGAGGACGGCAATGAATCAGCATAGTTTTAAGACCAGAATAAACCCCGTTAGAAAATCTGCTGCCGGCAGGCCAAACGCCAGACGTCTCATTTCCAACGGGGCAAAATTGGAATGGCCCAGTCGCGCATTTTGTATCGCTCTAACCGTCGCTATTATCATATCCGGTACAGCGATGGCCGAAGAACCCAAATTACGTTTGGTATCCATTGAACCCACTGTGTTCTTCATCAAGGAGAAAAACACCCTTCTGCAGGTGGTGGAGGTCATTATTGAAAACACCTCGGAACCCGTGGAGGCCAGCGTGGACGTCAGGCTCGATTCAAAGAAAAAAACTACGGCTCTTGGCAAGGTGAAAAAGGGCAGGACAAGTTTCAAGGTCTATATCCCTGAGATAGTTGAGGTGAGGCCGGTTGAGTTTGTCCTCAAGGCAAACGGCAAAGTGCGAGACCGTCATAAGACAACGTGGCAGCGCCGGCGGCATTGGAAAGTATATATGATTCCCATTACACACCATGACCTCGGTTACACGGACACAATCGAAAACGTTCTGCACCAATACGACGGTTTCTATGACGACGTTCTGCGTTTCTGCGAGGAGACAGAAGATTGGCCGGAAGAATCGAAGTACAGATACACGGTTGAGGGGACCTGGTCAATACAGCATTTCATCGAGAACAGGCCAAAAGAGGATGTTGACAAGCTCGCAAAGTACATTAAGCAAGGCAGGATTGAGATTGGTGCGCTCTTCGGCAATGAGATAAGCTCGCTGTGCAGCCACGAGCAGCTTATTCGTTTGATGTATCCGTCGTTTCGGCTGAAGCGGAAATACGGCGCGGTAATTCGGACAGCGTCAATTACCGACGTGCCCGGCTTGAGCTGGGGTTTGCCGACGGTGCTGGCCGGGGCGGGCGTGAAGTACTTCTTTGCCGGTTTGCCGACATATTTCGAGTGGGGCAGAAGCGATATACATACGTTCTGGGATGAGTCAGCAATATTGCGGCACGGCAGACCCGACGCATTCCGCTGGCAAGGGCCGGACGGAGAAACGGTGCTGGTGTATTACCAGGGCAGCTACGGATTCTTTAAGAGAGTAACAGGCCCTCATTCTTATAAAGAGGTGATGGACAATCTTCCCGGTATGCTCGATGCAATGGAGAAACAGGGCTCGGCATTCGACGTTGCTCGTTACATACATAACGGCGTTGATAACTACCCTCCGGCTGTCAAGATTAGTCATATTGTGAGTGAATGGAACAGTCGATGGGCTTACCCTAAACTTATCGTGGCGACAAACTCGATGTTCTTTGAAGAACTCGAAAAGCAATGTCAGGACGTACGCACATTTAGAGGTGAACTACCACATACAGATTACGTTGTCGGCGCTATCTCCACCGCTAAGGAAACAGGCATAAATCGCATCACTCACGACCGATTACACTCGGCGGAAAAGTCTGCCACCATTGCCTCGTTGGTCAGTAATTACCCATATCCCGCTGAAAAAATCCGCGAAGCTTATGATAACGTACTACTTTACGACGAGCATACGTGGGGGATGGCCTATCAGGCCGGGAAGGTGCAAGACTGGAGCTGGAGCGATAAAAGCCACTATGCGTATAAGGCGGCCGGGCTGGCTGAGGCCATTCTGTCCGGGAGTCTCGACAGGATTGCTAATAAGATTGAACTCAAAGAGCAGGGACACCACATTGTCGTCTTTAATACGCTTTCCTTTGAGAGGACGGACGTTGTGAGAGTGCCCCGTTTTGCCGTGAAAGGGCTATTTGACCTCATCGACGAGGAGACAGGACGGAAAGTACCCTATCAGATTGTTGAGCTGGATAGTCCGCAGGCACCCGTACCATACTCAGCGCATCGGTATGCCAGGGGACAATTTGAGCGACGCGAGCTCTTTGAGTTAGTTTTTGTGGCAGAAAATGTTCCGCCGATCGGCTACAAGACTTATCGACTTTTGCCAACAGATAGATATACCGGACCTCTTCCAAGTATTGTGATAAGCGAAAGCAGCCTGGAAAACCGTTTTTTCAAGGTTACGCTCAATCCGCAGACCGGCACCATAGAAAGCATCTACGACAAGGAACTTTCGCGAGAGATTGTCGATAAGGGCGCGTCGCACAAACTGAATCAGCTCGTGGCGCGATGGGTACAAAGTGGTAAACAAGAAAGTCCGGACAAAGCAAAGATTCGAAAGGGACAGAGCGGCCCTGTCTGTGGAAGTCTTGTAGTATCCAGCAAAGGCGCCGGCTGCCCGCAACTGACGCAGGAGATTATTCTGTATGATAAGATTAAGCGAATCGATTTCGCCAATCGAGTTCTAAAGGATTCCACGCCGCTTCTGGAGATTTATTTTGCTTTTCCGTTTAAGATGGACAATCCTGACTTCCGATTCGAAGGTTCCAATTCGGTCATCAAGCCTTTGCGTGACCAGTTTCCCGGCTCGAACTCTAACTACTATGCGGTGCAGCACTGGGCAGATGTTTCCGATGGAAGGATTGGCGTAACATTATCTCCCATCGAGTCGCACCTCTTAGAGTTTGGCGGGCTGTGGCCCTGTTATGTTTCGCAGGCGCATCACGGTGTGACGCCGCCCGATTTCGGGCGTGAGTTTGTCAAGCCGGGTGAGCTTACGAAGGGTCATATGTACTCGTTTGTTTTGGACAGCAACTTCCGCACTAACTTTCAGCCGGTCCAGCAAGGTGATATGCTGTTCCGCTATTCCATAACCACGCATAAGGGAGGATGGAAAGAGGGGCGACCGCGCGATTTTGGCTGGGCGATATGCAATCCGCTCATTGCCGTGCGCGTGAACGGCAAAAGGCAAGGAACGTTTGACAAAAAAACGAGCTTTTGCCAGGTAGATAAACCGAATGTCCTTATATTGACGCTAAAACGAGCTGAGGACGAAGATGGAATAATCGTCCGCCTCGTCGAAACCGAGGGCAAAGATGTTAAGGCCACGGTGACACTGCCTCATCTGACCATTAAGAAAGCGTACCGGACGAATCTGGTAGAGGAGAATAAAGGAAAACTAACTAACACCGCGCATAAGGTCACGGCGCCCATCAAGGGCTTCGGGATAACCACGCTTCGCCTTCAAACGCCCTGATGCTGGTGAGTGGTAATTGGTGAGTGGTAATTATTCAACAATACTACTGTGGCACAGGCTTCCAGCCCGTGAAAACATGGCCAAGATGGCCGTGCCACGGGCCGAAAGTTTATTGTCTTTTCGCTGCCAAAAAAGTTAATACGGGCATTATTCACTTGACAGGCGTTGTGGTTTTTGTTAGCATATAGGTGTTGCGTGTGCAGAGCGACGCTTTCGTCATAGCACTATCCATGGTCAGGTGCAACAAAGGCACATCGCAACAAGGAGACGGGTGATATTAAGTTCGATACAAATCGCTTGCGTCTCCTTTTTTATGCGTGTTGCATTTTCCGAGTGAAAACCTCCCTGTTTTCACAGACATCGGGAACCTTCGCCTCCTGCTTCGGTTTCCGAGTGAAAACCTCCCTGTTTTCACAGACATCGGGAACCTTCGCCTCCTGCTTCGGTTTCTGCGGTACGCCTCGACCTCCTGCAAAATCCCTGAACCCCGCCCCTTGGCCAGCCCCTCGGAGGGGCGGGCCTTGGAGGGGCTGGGTGAAAGTGTGCTTGTCTGCCCCCCAACAGTCAGGCGTGAGCCTCAGCTCAATTGGTGCGGGGTACACTGTTGACAATTTAATGAATCAGGGCTATATTCAAGAGGAACCCGACTTGATTTGTAACTTCAATTTTCCAAAAACATAGGAGGTAATTATGAAGCACACGTCAATACAGAAGATGGCTTTTCCGAGTGAAAACATCCCTGTTTTCACAGACGTCGGGAACCTTCGCATCCTGCTTCGGTTTGTCGTGCAATTAGTAGTAATGCTGACCGTATCATCGCTCTTTGCCGATGAACCCCGCCCTTCCGAAGGGCGGGATGAAAGTGCACTGACAACGAAAGTCATCGAGCAAATCCGCTCCTCATTTGAGATGGATGCCCACACGAGAGCGATGTACAATTCCATCACAAACAACGATATCAGAGACCTTGCCCTAAATCGTGATATATTGCGGCAGCACAACGAAATATTCAGCCACAAGATCAAAACGAAAGGCATCACAGACCAGAAATCGAGCGGACGGTGCTGGCTCTTTGCAGGACTGAACATTATGCGGCCGGCTGTTATCGAAAAGTACAATCTCAAGAGCTTCGAGTTCTCGCAGATATACCTGACGTTCTGGGACAAGATGGAAAAAACCAACACCTTCCTGGAACGTATGATTGAATTCAGAGCGCGCGGGCTTCTCGACCGTGAAATAGTAATGTTCCTTCGCACGCCTATCCCGGACGGCGGGTACTGGGAAAATGTAGTGGACCTGATACAAAAATACGGGGCCGTCCCCAAAGAAATCATGCCGGAAACCAACAGTTCCGAAAACACGCGCCTGATGAACAGGGTGATGAGCCAAAAGCTCAGGTCCGACGCCGTCAAGCTTCGCAAGATGCACCAGCAGAAAAGGTCGGTCAACCCAGCCCCTCCGAGGGGCGGGGTCAAAAAGCTGTATGCTGAAAAGAAAAAGATGCTGGCCGAGATATACCGAATGCTCGTTATGAATCTCGGAGAACCGCCGACCAAATTTGCGTGGCGATTCGAGGACCAGAATTCCGTCATAAGTGAAATGCGCAGCTATACGCCAAAAAGCTTTTTCGAGGATTTTGTCGGCGTCGATTTGAATGAATACGTAAATATCTTCAACGACACCACACACGATTACGGCAGGCATTACCAGATCAGGTTCTCGAGAAATTTATATGACGGCCACGATATAAATTATGCCAACGTCGACGTTGAATCGCTCAAGGACATCGCGATGAAATCGATACTCGATAACACGCCGGTTTCGTTCGCGGCCGACGTGAGCTATGACCAGAGCAAAAAGTTGGGCATAATGGAGGATGGGCTGTATGACTACGATTCGATTTACAATACCGACATGAGCATGACCAAGGCCGAGCGTGCGCTGTACCGTAACAGCGTAAGGGGCCATGGAATGGCCTTTGTAGGTGTCGATGTCCAGAACGGCAAACCGGTCAAATGGCTGGTTGAAAACAGCTGGGGCAAAGACGACGGAAGCGACGGCTACTGGACACTCTATGACAAATGGTTCGACATTCACGTATATAACATTATCGTCAAGAAAAAGTATGTTCCGGAAAAGGTTCTGAAGATTTACGAACAGCCCCCGATAATTTTGCCGCCGTGGGACCCGATGCTCTCGCTGGTCAAATAATAGCCATCTATTATAGAGACTGCCGGGTAGTGACTGATATTAGCAGATTGAAAGAGAATTAACTGTGGTAAACAAAGAAAGTGGCGGCGAAAGAATCATCCGCACCGGCTCTTATCCGGAGCTTACGCTGACCGCAGTTCTGGTAGGATACGGGCTGGGAATCCTCATTGCGCTGAGCATAGGCTACGCCAGTTTGAAACTTGGTTTCTCTATCGAAGGCTCAGAGCTGGCTGCCATTCTGGGTTTTGGGATTCTGCGCGGCCTGATGGGCCGAAGCAGTATCATTGAGAACAACATTAACCAGACCGTCGCCAGTTCTGTTAACGGGGCCTCGGCGGGAATGATGTTCACGGTTCCGGCACTGTTCATTCTCGGCGAAACGAACTTCAACGCCATACTGATGGTATTCGCGTGCATCGCCGGAGGCATTCTTGGCATCGCATTTATTATCCCACTGCGAAAGCAGATGATAGACTATGAGCGGCTGACCTACCCCGGCGGCGTGGCAGTCGCCACGATTCTAAAATCACCCGGCGCAGGCGTGCGCAAGGCCCTGCTGCTGCTTTCAGGCATGGCCGTAAGCGGTATCATTTACTTTGTAAGCGTGGCCGTAGACTTTGAGTACTGGAATCTGGGCAAATACATTGGGATGCCTGACTATATGAACGGCATATGGTACATCTCTCTGATGACGATTGGCGTCGGCTTCATTGCGGGAAAAGGGGGCTTTTCCTTCGTCATCGGAGGCTTCGTTTGCTACTGGATTCTGGCCCCGGTTCTGGCGGCGTATGACCTGTTGCCCGCGCCCCAGACACTTGCAACCCTTGAGCAGACAACGCCCGAATATATGAGATTGAACTTATTCAGGCCGGTCGGTATTGGTATGCTTATCGGGGGAGCATTGGCCGGCATCGTTCTGGCGTTGCCGCTCATCATCAGCGCGGTTCGGAGTATGCAAACAGCGGCAAAATTAAAAACGGCGCTGTCAAAAGACGAGATGCCGATTCGCCTGCTGTACATAGGAATCGCCGGCGCGACACTTCTGCTCTTTGTCATTGCTGTTCTGTCCGTCAAGGAAATGGGTATCATTCGGGGCGGGCTGATGGCGCTGCTGGGCACCGGCTGGATATGGGTCGCAGGCGTTATCCTGTCCGAATGTATTGGTCGAACGAACTGGTCGCCGTTAAGCGGTATGACCCTCATTGCGGTAACTATTCTTATCGTTATCTCCAGCGGCCTTGGTGACAGGGCGGCCATTATTTCGTCGGTAATGGTCGGCGCGGCTGCGTGCGTGGCAATGGCGCAGGCGACCGACCTGATGCTGGATTTGAAAACCGGGTACCTGGTAGGCGCTTCGCCCAAAAAACAGCAGATAGGTCAGTTTCTTGCCACCTGGCTGGGCCCCATCGTGGTCATGGCTCTGATTTTCGTCCTGCACAAGGCCTATGGGCTGGGCAGCGAGCGGCTTCCGGCACCACAAGGCCAGGCACTCGCCAGCATGATAAAGGGTATCCTCGGCGGAGAGGTTCCCCTGCAGAAATACATAGCCGGTGCCGGACTTGGGGCCTTGCTGAGCGCAAGCGGCATCGGCGGACTCGGTATCCTGGTCGGCCTCGGCTTTTATCTGCCATTCAGTATCGTACTCACTTACTCTATCGGGATGCTGCTGCGGCTTCTGGTGGACTGGAAGAAGGGCCATCGCTTCAGCGAAGAGGTTGGTATTCCCGTCGCCGCCGGCCTTATAGTAGGGGAAGCCCTGGTCGGAGTCGGATTCGCGTTGTACTACATTTTCGCCGGCGCAATGGGCAAATAGGAACATACGCTTATGAAAAAATTCGGATACGTAATGATAACCTTCGGCTTTCTGGCTGGCGCGCTGGCAGCTACATTAGACAAACAAAGCTTGCAATGGAGCTACTTTGCCGGTGCGCTTGTCGTTGGTGCTGCGGGTATCGTGCTTGTGCGGGTGGGCGAGCGGCAGAAGAGCCGAGTGGAAGGAACACTGGATTCCAACATCCAGTCCATTGAGAGCAGTCTGAGCCGTATCGTAGAAAATATTACGCGGCTCAACGCAGAAAAACAATCCATCGACACCTACGATGTGCGGCACCGAATAGACGAGCTCTTTTGTGCGGATTTGGCAACCTTTGTGGATGCCCGCGAGAGCATCGCACAAGTACACGGCCTGGACGCATATGCGGACGTGATGAGCTATTTTGCAGCGGGGGAACGGTATCTGAACCGGGTCTGGTCGGCATCGGCTGACGGATATGTCGATGAGGTGAATAGTTATTTAGATAAGGCACATATACAATTTGCCGAAGTTCTTCAGAAGGTTCGTCAGTTGACCCCGCCCCTCGGAGGGGCTGGGTTGACCGAATAAATTATGCCCGTCAAATTGCCGGGGTGGCTTTAACTTTTCTTTTTGCCCCGAGCTGTTCGATACAGCCAGTATCCAATCCCCACCAATAAAATCACTCCAGGCCAGGTCCCCAGCGGTTTCTCCAAAACAGCCAGAACTTTCGGATTGCCGCTGAGCACAATGGGTATCGCCAAGAAGATACCTATCAAAGCTTCTCCGGTAATCAATCCCGATGCAAACAGCAGCCCATGCCGACCGGACATTTCCACCACGTCTTTAGCCGTGTCCTTTCTTTTGTGATACCCTCTGATAACTTGATGAATTACGCCTCCCGCAAAAATGGGCACCGACAACTCGAAAGGCAGGTAAAACCCTATCGCCACCGCAAGGACCGGCGTGCGAAAAGAACTACCTTTTTTCTGCAGATACTGATCCAATGCTATGATGCCAACCGCTACTGTCATCCCCACGAAGACATAATTCCACGGTAATCCGCCTTCAAAAACGCCCCTTGCAACCGAAGCCATCAAATTCGCCTGCGGTGCCGCCAGTGCATTCTCAGTCTCAGACTCGTGTCCCTCAAACCCGTAAGCCTTCAGCAGCAGCATCAGTACCGGTGCCATCACCAGCGCCGCTGAGACCGTACCGACCATTTGCATTACCTGCTGCTTCCATGGGGTGGCGTGCACGATGTAGCCGGCCTTGAGGTCCTGCATATTGTCTCCCGCTATCGCTGCTGCACAGCAGACCACGCCGCCAATAATGATGGCTGCAGGAGGTCCATTCTCTGCCCCCTTACCCATCAGCAGCAAAAGCAAAAGCGCCGAAACCAGTACCGTGGCTATTGTTACACCGGATATGGGATTATTCGAGGAGCCCACGAGCCCGGCCATGTAACCGGCGACTGCTGAAAACAGAAACCCGGTCGCCAGCATCGTTACGGCCATCGGCAGCGAAACGGTTACCTGCCGGACAAATATCTGATAGACTATAAACAAGGGCACAACCGAGCCGGCTATAAGAATTAGAATCCATTTCATTGGAATGTCTTTTTCCGTTCTGGCAATTGTAACGGTTTCTCCTGTCACACTGCGGTAAGCTTTTAGCCCGCTGCTGATACCACTGAAGATAGACTTTCTAAGATTGATAATGGTCCACAATCCGCCCACCAGCATTCCACCCACCCCGATGTATCGCGTTTGTGTGGACCATATTTTATGTGCCCAATCAACGGCCGACATCAACTGCCCGGCCTGCAGATGGTCAGCAGGATAAACTCCCCACTCCTGCGTGCCCGCACAGATCGGTATTGCAATAAGCCAGTTACAAAGCCCACCGAGAAAAATCAGCACCGCGATATTCAATCCCACAATGTAGCCCACGGAAAGCAGGGCCGGACTCAGGTTTGAACCAAAGTATGCTACCGTTCCCCCAATCCCCCGCGCCACTTCAATTACCTCTGTCCAGATTCTCAGGCCCGCCGCCCCGAATTTGAACAGTCCGCCGACAACAGCCGCCTGCGCGATGTATTTTATATCGGAACCGCCCCGCTCGCCTGATTTCAGAACTTCTGCCGTGGCTATGCCTTCCGGGAACTTGAGTTTGCCTTCCACAATCAATGCCCGGCGCAGCGGTATCGTAAACAGCACGCCTAAAAGCCCTCCAAACCCGGCTATTACCGTAACCCATATAAAATCGAACTGTTTCCAGTAGTTCATAATCACCAGGGCGGGCAGAGTAAATATCACGCCCGCGGCCAGTGATTCGCCTGCCGACGCCGCCGTCTGCACAATGTTGTTCTCCAGGATGTTGCTGCGTCGAAAGAATCTCAATACACCCATTGAGACGACGGCGGCGGGTATTGAAGCCGAGACCGTCATCCCTGCGAACAAGCCGAGGTAGGCGTTTGCTGCAGCCAGCACCACCGAAAGCACCACTCCCAGAATAACCGCCTTAACCGTAATTTCCGCTAACGAGTGTCCTTCTGAATCCATAGCTCACCTATTGGTAACTGGTAACTGGTAATTGGTAATTGGTAATTGGTAATTGGGGAGTGGTAATTATTTAACCAATCACCATTTAACCATTTAACCATTTAACCACCTTTAACAAACTGGGTGACAAAGTATCTCGGCGTCAATGGCTGCCCGGTCGCCCGTTCAATCATCTCGTTCCAATGATAGAGTGCTCCGGCCTGAAAGACTTTCTCGGCCAGAAAATCGCCGGCCTTACGCTGACCGACATAACTGACGTTTTTATCCGATTCAAGCTTTAGAATATTGTGAACGATATGGTAATGCAGTTGAGATGCTAACAATTCGCCCAGCATATAGTTGTGATAATAACAGGGCGCAATGGTGAAGTGAATTTTGGCGGCCCAATCCGGCTCATCACGGTTTGGCGGCCTTTTCACAAACTGATATTTCTCAACGGTGTCCCACCAGAGGCGGTTCAGGTCCTGGTCGGGATTTGCATAAAGCTGCTTTTCGAAATCATACATAACCATATCCCAACGAGCGAAAATGATTTGTTTGAGCTGTGCGTACTTGCCGCTGACTTTTTCGATTTCCATTCGTTGTTCATCGGACAGTTCTAAGATTTGCTGCATCCAGGCGGGATTGCGGCTGAGTCGGCCAAAAAACATAGCAATCGCTTCTGTTGTAAAAATGTGTGCCGGTCTCCTGAGTACGTATGGCACTTTTGGGTCCTGGTATTTGTCGTAAACCGCGTGGCCCAATTCGTGCAGCAGCGTTTCCATCCAGCCCTCATTATTCTTCAGATTACACAGAATGCGTACGTCACCTTCCCTATCTATATCCGTGCAAAAAGCGTGCGGATTTTTGTCTTCGCGCTCATACAGGTCGCTGCTATCCAGTATAGATTCCACGGGCAAACCAATACCAGCGTAAAATCTTGCTCCCAACTCCTTGACGTCTTTATCTTCATAATACGTGTCCAAATCCAGCTCATATACCATAGGGGTTTCCTGAAAGAAGGGGTCGTGATAATGCCAGGGCATAAGTTCTGCAACGGCAATGCCGCACCTGGCCGCTAAGATGCGGTCCAAATCAGCCTTTAACTTGGCAAAAGGCCCGTTGGTCAACTCGTAAAGCTCATTGAAAATCCGGTCCAGTTCTTCGACATCCTGTTCACGGGTGGTAAGAGAAAGAGTGTGATAATTGTCAAAGCCAAGCTTTCGGGCCGCCTGGTTTCGCAGCTTGACCAACCGGATGATATCATCTGCAACCACCGCTCCCACTTGCTTACTGGCCAGCCAGGTTTGTTCTCTTTTGCGGGAATCCGTTTCCGTTTTTAAGATTTCCTTAATCTCATTGGAGGTGACCTTTTTCCCTTCAATGGTGCCTCGAAAAGTACTGAAGTTCTTTTCAATTTCTGTGCCCAAATCAACAATCTTTTTTAACAGCTCCGCCTCTATCTGGTTCTTTAGATAGGCGTTGTACAATACATCCAATTGTCGGGCCAGTTTTGCATCCTTCACCTGCCCGGATTCTTTCATATCTTTGAGGAAGACAAACTCCTGTGGATTGGTATAAACCTGGCGAAGCTTGAGTGTCAGTTTGCCGAGTTTATCATAATCCTCTGACTTACCGGTAACTGCAGCGTCCCAGGAAGCAAGATTCGTTTCTTTCTCCATAGGTTTGATTTTTTCCACATGCGCTGTAACGAACTTTTGCAACTGTTTCTCCTTTTGTTTCTCCTTTGCGTCAGGTCCACAACCAAAAGGAATAACACTCATTGTCAACATCATAATTGCGGTCAATAAAGTTCTCATAATTTGATACTCCTTTCAAATTTATGTTCTTTCGCCGGGATATTATCACCTCCGGAGATTGAAATCAAGCGGATTCTGGACGACCAATTTTTAATTGCCAAAGTGCAATCCCTGTTATTTTTCACGTTCGGCCATTTCTTCTTTGATATTGGGCAGTAATGCGCGTAATATACAATAATCTTGAGCAGAGACCGGATAATCTTTGTGCCAAAAACCTGATAGATAATATTTCTCCAACAGGAAAACACATAACCGATTATGACTGAGAGCAAGTATCTAACAGCACCAATTCCATCGAAAAAAATGCCCGCAGGGATCCCGTATATTCTCACCAATGAAGCCGCCGAGCGTTTCGCCTTCTACGGTATGAGATGTATCCTGGTTTTCTTCATGACCCACCTTCTCAAAAGCGCCAGTGGTCAGCTTGGCCCCATGACCGATGAGCAAGGCAAATTCTGGTTTCACCTTTTCGTCTCAGCCGTCTATTTCATGCCCCTTATCGGTGCTCTGCTCTCCGACATCTGGCTGGCTAAATACAGAACGATTATTTATTTCTCGATCATCTACTGCTTTGGGTTCTTCGCTCTTACCGTTGATCATACCCGCTTGGGTCTAGCCACCGGTTTGGTTCTTATCGCCGTAGGTTCAGGCATTATAAAGCCGTGTGTCTCAGCCAACGTTGGTGACCAGTTTGGGAAAACCAATCAGCGCCTGATGCCCAAGATATATAGCTGGTTCTACTTTTCCATCAACTTGGGCGCGTTTCTTTCGAATTTCTTCGTGCCCATTTTGCTGGACCGCTACGGCCCGACAGTCGCATTCGGTGTCCCCTGCGGTTTTATGCTCTTGGCCACAATCGCGTTTTGGGCTGGCCGCAAAAAGTTCGTGCACATCCCACGCGGGGGCGTCAAATTCGTTAAGGAATGCTTTAGTGGTGAAGGACTCAGAGCTCTGGCAAAGCTCTCTGTCATTTATGTATTCGTGGCCCCATTCTGGGCCTTGTTCGACCAGATTGATTCGGCCTGGATGCTCCAGGCAGAGAAGATGAACCGTCATTTGCTGTTCTTCGAGTTGGAGCCCACGCAGATTGTGGCCGCCAACCCATTGATGATAATGCTCCTGATTCCCGTGTTTTCGTACGTTATTTACCCGGCGATAAACAAAGTGTTTCCTCTGACGGCACTTCGCAAGGTCGGTATCGGGCTTTTTGTGGCAGCCTTGTCCTTTGTCGTTCCCGCCTTGATCGAGGCACGCATAACCGGTGGCGCAAGGCCCAATATTTTGTGGTTGATTCTTGCTTATCTGATTTTGACCTCTGCCGAAGTGATGGTCTCGATTACTTGCCTCGAGTTCTCATACACTCAGGCACCAAAGAAGATGAAGTCCTTCATTATGGCGGTTTTTCTTCTCTCGATATCCCTGGGAAACGCATTCACCGCCATAGTCAATTGGTTCATTCAAAATCCAGATGGCTCCAGCAAACTCCCCGGAGCCAGTTATTACTGGTTCTTTACAATCGTGATGCTTGTAACAGCCGTGCTCTTTATTCCTGTTGCCATGCGCTACCGTGTAAAAGACTACATCCAGGATGAGGCCTCCGGGAAATCAGGAGATTAGGAGAGCAGGAAATCAGGAAAGCAGGTAACCTGATAACCTGGTATTGGTAATTGGTTATTAGTAATTGGTTATTGGTCATTGGTAATTGGTTATTCGAATATACCAGTTACTATTTACCAGTTACCATTTTGGGATTAGCCGGAATTATCGATACTGCCATTGTGCAGATGAATTATTCGGTCAGCAAACTGCTCTGCCTCTGTTCCGTGAGTGGCCAGGATTACGGTACCGCCGCTGTGATGAAACTCAGACAGATAGCCGAGCACCGAAGCTGCATTATCAGGGTCGAGATTACCAGTAGGCTCATCAGCAAGGATAATCTTCGGACGATTGAACAGCGCTCTGGCGACGGCGGTGCGCTGTTTCTCGCCGGCACTGAGCTCGGAAGGTTTGTGGAAAACCCGCTGGGCCAACCCCAATTGCTTTAGTAACTCGTTTGCTTCTATTGTCCCCCTATTTCCCTCAGCCACTCCACCGGCAAGAGCAACGTTTTCAGCAACATTCAAATATGGCACAAGATGAAACATTTGGAAAACAAAGCCGATGTTCTCGGCGCGGAACTTTGCCCTGTCCCGTATGCTCATTGTATAGAGGTCTTTCTGTTCGACGCAGACGCTGCCGTTGGTTGGTCGCAGCATTGCCGCGATGGTCATCAGCAAAGTCGTTTTTCCGCTACCGCTGGGCCCGCAGATAACTACAAATTCACCTTTTTCAATCTGCAGGTTTATATCACTGAGGGCCTTGACATCGCCCCGGCGTCTTCGGTAAGTTTTTACAATATTCTCAAGAACAACCATATCTATTCTTCCCTCAGCGTAACCGCCGGGTCGTAAGCTACGGCAATCATTGCCGGTATAAAACTGGAGACAGCAGTAAATACAGGTGTCACGATAAGGGACCAGACGAGCCAGACATATTCCGGCTTTATTGCTTTAGCGGTTACTTTGAATATACCGGGACCAAAGTTCAGGGCCAGAGCTGTTCCTGTAAAGAAACCCACAGCGGCTCCGAGCAGCCCGACTATTAGTGCTTTTCCGAGAAACAGCAGCGTGATTCTACCCGAGCCGTATCCGAGGGCCCGCATAATACCAATTTCCTGCTGTCTGTCTCGCACATTCATTACTGCCAGGACTCCAATCCAAGCTCCACAGGCAACGACAACTATCGGCATGATAACTGCAAATACATTTTTCACCAACTGCCTCGTCTGGGCACGAGCTGTGGCCATTGGTTTCATTTGTATCGTTTTTGCCTCGGACAGCACGGCAGCCAGCTCCTCTCGCAGTACGGCCAGGGGGTCATCTGTGAGCGCAAAACACAAACAGTCGATGGCCTTAATTTCATTTATCCGCCCTTCTAAGCTTAAGATATCCTGAGCGTCACGAAGATGACACTGTATTCTTATGTCATCAACACCGCCGCTTTCAGACAAAGCTTTTTCTACAGTCAAGGTTTTGCCGAGGATATCTATTGTGTTACCTTTTTTTAGTTTCAGTCTTTGGGCCAGCTCGTATCCAATATAGGCAGTACCCTGCTTAATTTCGAAGGCCATTGGTGGTTTCTCTCTGCCGGGTGGACATCGCTCCGGCGCCAGGCCGGTCAAGATTACCTCAACACCCTGCCATAATATTTTTGCCTGAAGCGTGGCCACGAGGTGGTTGTACGAAATGCCCTTCTGAGAAGCGAAGGTATCAATGTATTCTTCGGGCATAGTGTGCTCGGAAAAGCCGGCCATCCAGAATTTGCTCATGTCTGTCTTTTTGGGAATGATACGAAGATTAAATCCCATATCCCGCATTAGTCGGGTCGTCTCACGGTTGGAAGCTTGCCCGGCGGTGAAAAACGATATAAATAACGCCACCGCTATCAGGACCGCCAACAATGCAAGCAGAAAGTTAATCTTTCTGTGGCGAATTTCTTTAAGGATAAGACCGAATATGGTCATAAATTCCTCCTCGCCGCCCGGAAGACGATAAACAGACCCACGGCTATGATAAGAACCACTAAAACGGCAATGAGGAATAATGGTTTTTGTAAGACCGATTCACTCTCAGCCCCCGCTGCTTCGCTTTTGCGAAGCAAAACGGCGGGGGGCGAAGCAGTATTTTGAGGCTGAGGAGGCAGGATTTGCTCGGGCTCATTAACGGATTCAGATTCTACAACAAACTCCTGGTACCCAAAGGGCACGCCGGGGTAGGAAGAAAAACCCCTTCCTATTATCCGGCTCATCTCCATCTTTATCATAGGGTTTTCAGGGTCAAATCCTAAACTTTCTGCCACCCGGGCCTGTATCTTCTCATCCCATCTGACCGGCAGCATCGTACCCTGCAACCACCTATAGTCAAATCCACATTCGCAGTCAGCACCAATTACGAACAGGACACTGGCCAGGTTAGCTTCGGTTATTTCCTCGCCCTCGAACAACGGTCCAATCCATCGTGCTCTTCCGTAAAGAACCGCTGCGTACGGCTTGTTTACTTTTTCCGCATCTAAGCCCAGGCTCCAGAGCAAGATTTTTTCCCGGGAAAGTGACTCTGAGTCTATCACGATAAGGACAGGAGGATGGGCGATGGGTTTAGGCATCCATTCCATTTGCATACTTACTTTCTCAATGGCACCGGAAGCAGCAACCTTTGCCTTTTTATTCTGTTCCGCATCGGCTCCCTCAATCAATAATACCACACCGTAGGTCTTACTGACCTGCTGTACGATTTCCTCACGTTTTGGCGAGGAGAGAATGTCGTCAAGCGCCGACCAAAGTGTCTCTTTGAAAGGCCGGCCAGGTTTTGTAACGGGCACGGGAAGCGATTGTCCATCGGGCGAAACCAGAACCGCAGCAGGAAAAGATTGTGTCCGCCATAAATCAAGGCCCTTCATTGCCGGATGGTCTTTCTGTTGGTCGGTATCAATTATTTCAACCCTGATGCTGCTGTCCATAAGGGCAGCGTATGATACTTGCCTGAAAGTGGAAGTAATCTCTGCCGGAGTATCTTTGCTGACATAGCCGTAAAGATAATACGGCTCAATACCCAGGTCAACGAATCCGGTCTCGCGAACATTAAATCTGCACGCCAATGCCGGGTGAGTTTGGATACAAAGCCAAAGGCAAATCACCACAAATAATTTATATAGTTTAATCACTGCAAACTCCGTTCTTTGCTTCTACGGTTCAGCGATAGTTGTCTCTGGGCCTGCCGATGACGAGGTCGACGTGACCGTCCAGAAAAACCATGTTGAGACCGCGTGCGTGCCCACGGCCGTGCGGGAAAGGCGCCCCGCGACGGAAAAAATCACTCATAACCCACCGCTGTGTGTTCGGCGCCTTAGGTGACGGCCGGTTGGGGTACAGCCACTTGACGCCGGTTAATGTCAACTGCCGCGGGATGAAAAATTTGGGGTTGCGCCAATGCTTCTTGTTCTCACTGCCCGTTGTGGTTCCATCCATATATTTGTTGGCCTTAAAGCTCCAATACACATAGGAGATGTTGCCATCCAGGCGGTTCTGGGGTGTATCAATCACCGAATCGGTCACCCCTTCGGGTATATAAGCCGGACTGCTCGCGAACGTCTCCAGGTACGGACCCTGGGGGCAGTAAAAAGATTTAATAAGGCCTCCCTTGTATGCACTGAGCTTTTTCAACAAATCCGGATGAGGGTTGTGCTCAGTCGGCTCCAGCGGATAGTAGCCTTTGTCATCGTCGGTCGCGTACATCACCAAGGCAAAGTTTATCTGACGAAGATTACTGGCGCAAGACTTTTCGGCAGCCAGGGATTTGACCCTCCCCACCGCGGGCAGCATTATCCCCATCAACAAGGCGATAATTGCGATAACCACCAATAACTCAACCAATGTAAAACCAACTTTTAAGTAACTAATTTTTCGCATTCTCATTAACCTCCTACGCTCGGTCACTTCAACCGAAGCACAAAACCTGTCCATCTTCAAGAGTTACTACTATACGACCATCGCGGTCAACAGCCAGGCCCCAGGTAACCGGCGCCGCCGGTACCGGCTGGGACCAGAGTAGCTTCCCATCCTTAAGATTCAAAACGACGATTTTCGATTTCTCACCAATTACCACGGCATTGCTGCACACCGCCAGAGCGACGCTTTCTTTACAATTATAGTACCAAAGCGGCTTGTCAAGAATGGGAATCGTAAGTTTTCGCCAGTCAACATTGAACTTATTGGGTTGTTCTGCCATGCGTTTGCTTAGTGACTTTCCATCTTTCTGAGCGAAGCACGTCACCCTCTTGTTGTTCTGGTTGCTTACCCAAACAATATCTCGACCGCCGGTCGATGCGAGTAAAACCTTGTTAAAGACGGTACCATCAAAAACCCCGTATTTCGGGTGTGCGTAGAAGGGCTTGCCGCAAGCCACAACCCGGTCTCCGAGCAGAAAAAGCTCCCAGCCGCGCGGACTTGTTGATGTACAGTTAGCCAGTAGTTTCGGGTCGTTGAGGCATTTCCCGTCCCTGATGTCATAGATAGCCGGCGAGATAGAGGTGCCGCCGGCCAGGTAGAGCTTGCCGTCGTGAAGCAGTTGATGTCCCTGCACACTCACTCCGGTGCGGGCCTGCCGGTCAAGATGGCCCGACGTGTTGTTCTGCCATTTGAGCTTGCCGGTTGCGGCATCGAGCGCATAGACATAGGTGCCGTCATAATTAACGATACCGGCGGCCACATAGGCAGTCCCGTCCTCGACCAGGACTCCGCTTGCGGCTGGCCAGGTTGAGAGCAGCGAACCATAGACAGGAATCCCGCGCTCCACAGGAGCGGCACGGAACCGCCAGAGCAGCCGACCTGTCCGTGCCTCAAAGGCATAGACCCACCCGTCGCCGGAGCCAACCAGAGCACGGCCCTTCCAGATGGTCGGCGGAATGCGGACCGCCCCACCGGTATAGGCCTTCCACCGCATATCTCCGGTAATCGCATCAAAGGCCCGCACGATGCCATCAGGACCGCTGACAAATACCAAGCCGCCAGCGGTAACGGGGGCCGTCGGAAGAGGAGCCGCCGGAGCAGAAGTCGTCTTCGGCGTAAACCGCCAGAGTACCTTGCCCCTGTCAGGCACGACCGCTTCTGTCGTTACACTGCCCGTATTGTCTGCTCGAAAGCTGGGCCAGTCAGCCGGCGATTCGGGCAGGCTCGCTACCTTCATCACATCCCTGGCGCCCTTCTCCAGACGCTGCGCTTCGGTCGCACGCGGGCTGAAGTCGAAGTCCCCTGCCGGTCCCAGCGAGGTGATACCGTATAGCGTGAGCTGGCAGTCACACACCGATGGCCACCAGTACAACAGACCGTTGGCGATGGTCACGCCGTCGTGACACGGCGGACGCATTGGTGAAATCCACTGCGGACGGTTGCTGGCCACATCCAGGCGAACCGAACCGCCACTGGCACGGTAGAAGATGGCATCGGCAGAGCCCGTCGGTCGAGTGCAGGCCCGACGACTTTTATTAATCTCGGCCAAAACCTCGCCTGTAAGTGCAGCAAACTTTTTGCTTGGTTTCTTGTCAATTTGTCCGCTAATGCCATAGAGCCCGTCATCTCGCAGGACCAATTGAAAGTTACTGTAAGCATCCTCCCAGAGGATACTGCCGTCTTTGGCTGAGACAGCGAGCAGCTTGCCAACCTGGGGGCCTGCGAAATACAAGGCCTTGTCACTGCACTGGAGATAGTTTGTAGTTCGCCAATTGGTTCGCCAATCCTGCCTGTTCAGGTATGTGCCGAGCGACTCGAACAATTCGGGTGCATTGGCCGGGGTCTTGCGCCAGATTGGCTTGCCGGTTTTCGCATTCAGACAGGCCAGGTACGCCCCAAATCGGAAGATGTATATTCGCCCGTTTTTCATACACATAGCCCGGCTGTCGACCGGCTTGTCTTCTCGATGGCTCCACAGAACCTCTTTGGTTTTTGGGTCAATGGCGAGCACATTTCGCCCAAATCCCCACGGATGTTCGGGCTGGTTGAACCCTTTCGATATCGGATTCCAGGGCCAGCCGTGTACCTGCCGGCGCCACCGCTTTGTCGGGTCCCTTTGCTCTTGCTTCCCCATCAGGGCATAGAGCACACCATTCTCCAGCCCCATCCACTTCCAGAAGGTTCCTCCGGCGACATCTACCGGCGGGATTATCTCGTCCTTCAGCCGGCCGGTCGCCGTGTCGATAAGCTTGCAGGATTTGTCATCGCCAACGTACAGTGTCGTGGGCGTTGCTATTAGAGTATTGCGGTGAATCATAACGCCCTCGGCCAGGTCCCGCTTCCAGAGCATTGTTCCGTTGTAACCGTTGAACGCCGCAAGCGTGTTGAGGAAGGGCTCTTCCCGGGTCTTGAAAGCAACGTGCCCGAACGCCTTGAACACACGACCCGCCGAAGCGACCGCTACCTGTGGCACGGGTGCGTAGCGCGGCTCAGCCAGAAACTGCGTTAGATAGGGCGCCAGTATAACGCGGTCTTCCGATTGCGGGTTGTTGTCCGGGCCGTGATACGGATGGCTCCAGTCATCTACTCCTTCGGGAAAAGGCTTAGTCAGCACTTTTCCTCCCAATAACGCTTTTCCCTGTGGACACAGGACGCGGAGGACCTCTGCATCGGGAATACCAATTGGACCTTTGACAACGATAACGGCATCAGCAATATTGTCGGCCAGATGCAGTTTTGTTAACGCACCTTTTTCAACGAAGATACGTGTCCCGTATAATCCCGCCTCATCGGCTGCCCGACGTGCCGTTTCAACATCCTCTGCCCGTGGTAACTGGACATATATCAACCGCTCGCTGTTGCGTGCCAGATTGAGGGCAAGCTCGCAGTTCGTATCGCCCAGCACCACGTAGATTCCGCGTGCGCCGACGATTCTATCGACCCTCGGCCTGCTCCTCGCGATGCAGACAAGCGGCTGGCAGAACAAACTACCGGCGATTGCCGTCAATAACCATACCTCTATTCTTTTCATTTTTTTACCTTTCAAAAATTGCAAGTCAGGTAATGCAACCCTCACACCATAATAAAATTCTGTGTGAACCCCGCCCATCCGATGGGCTGGGTGAACCGAATTTTAATCTTAATCTGAAAATGGACTGTTGTCAAAGGATTCTTTTGGCACAGGCACCACACTTTTTCGAAGCAGCTTACCGGAACCACATTTTAGGGACTCCCAAACGCACTATTTTACGTTTAGCCGTCTTCTCTAATAACCTCGATGAAGTTGATTATCGGCGCCTCGTCTAAATTGGCCTGTGGATTAACAGATTTGGGAACCAGTTCCAGAACAAGGTCATTCTCAATACGAACGCCCTTAAATTTTTTGACGACGGCTTTGTTGGATTTTCCCGCCGTTCGCAAGATATCAAAGTTTCGCAGCACCACTTTATCACCGAGCTTAACGTCAAAGACGCGCTGGCCCCGCTTGTCACCAGGCAGTGCCTTAAAACCGAGACGAACCGTATATACACCGCCCTCCTGGCCAGCACCATCGTCAATAAGCGGTAGTTCGCAGCGCAGGAGCCCCCGACAGCCGGAAGTGAACAGCCAGGGCTTGTCAGTACCTACAATGCTGGTGCCTCTGAAATCACCGCAGAAGTAGCTCATACCCTCAATGACTTTTTCCTGCAAATCGAACTTCACCTCGTAGGAACCATAACCGATGTTGGAGACAGTCCTGGGGCGAGGATAACCAAACCAGAGCGTACCCTGTTCATCCTTCATATCGCCGGGAGCACCAAAGTTGATAGCGAGATGCTTGACGGGAGTCATAGCTCCGTGAGTAATAAATACTGTCCAGTTGCCGGTAACCTTCCTGGGTTTGTTTACAAGGGCGAAAGAGCAGCGCAGCGGGAAAGAACAGGTACAGCCGGAGCTGGCTTCGGGCATAAGGCACAGGGCGTTTGCGGATATCATATTAAGCCAGCAGCCGGGCCGAATTCCGCCGAAAAGACTGAGACCTCTGTCATCAGTAAGATCATATATTGCAGACCAGTATGAACGATAAAAGAGAGTGTCGGCGGAAGCGGCGGTAACGCCGCAGCTATGACCGGGACGCAGGAATTCCCAGGGCACCTGTTTGCCGGTGATGGGATGGCTTCGCGTTAAATCAGCGCCGGTGTGCAGGTTACAGGCCCTCGGCTCGACGATGATTTTATCACCCACAATCAAAGGCCGGCGAAGGTAATTGAGCGGACGCGACCAGATAACCTGCCTGGTTTTAGTATCCAGAGCGGTGATGCGGCGCCAGGTAAGTTCGCCTTTTTTGAAAAAGCCGGTGTCGTGGTTGCTAAAATGGCCAAAGAACAGCAGCAGACCATCGGCGTAAGCGGTTCCCATTTTATCACCGCCGCACCCGGTCAAATCAAGCGGTTTCTTCCAGAGTGTTTCGCCGGTAACGGCATCAAGGGCGACGACGATTCTTACATCAGCATCGGCAGGTTTGAGTTTGCTTTCGGCGCCCTGTTCGTAAACGCCTTTCTCTATAAGCTGCTGTTTCTCCCTCAAGGCGGCTCTCTGGTCGGGAGTTGGCGCGCTTTCGACAAAGAATACGGTTCCGTCGGCAATGGTGACGGAAATGTTGGGAATACGTTTCCCCCGATATGTCCAGAGGGTTTCGCCGGTATCGGTATCCATTGCGAATATGGCATCACCGCCCATAAGCCGAGCGGTCAAAGTGCTCTTCGGGCTTCGCTGGCTATTCCAGGACGGGAATTTAGCTATGGGTTGCCAGAGCGTATCGGAGCGCTGGAAGGTCCTGCGCAGGTTTTCGTCCGGTACGGGATAATTGTTTTTGAATTTTTGATACCTGTCCCAGTAGCCTTTTTCACCTCCCCAGCGCCGGTAAATTTCAGGGGTAATTTGGCCCCGTTCTTTCCATCTGTCGTTATCAACAAAGTCTTTCCAGGCGGCGGCGTATTCCTGTTCCAAAGGCATCGCTGTCACGCCGAAAAGGATGTTACCGGTACAGGTGACAAATCCCCAGCGGCGGGGGCTGCCGTCAATAGAGTCGGGCATTTCAAAGATGCGAACGGTTTTACCTGTGGCGGGGTCGAGACGATAGCATTTGTCGTGGGCAGCTATGTACAGGGCGTCCTCGGTGAGAGCAAGATTACCGCCATCGACGTCGACGCGGGCGCGAACGGCACCGGGGATATTTCTTTCCCAGAGAAAAGTGCCGTTGTAAGCATCGTAAGCCATAATAACTTCCTCTCCCTGAACGAAGAGGCGTCCATTCATTGATACCGGGCTTTCGGCTCGGGCGTGTCGCTCCAGCATCCTCTGCGGGCCCGGCTCGCCGAACCACAGAACTCCAAGCGGGCCTTTGACCAGCTCATCGCCGGAGCACGCAGTGTTCTGCGAATTACCATAGAGCTGCGTCCAACTGCCGGCCCCCTCCAATTTCCCCCGCACAAACTTCTTCCAGGAAATTTTTTTGCTCAGGAATCTCCTGAAGCTCAGGAAAGACACTCCTCCGCAGGGCCGAAGAACCCGCCTTATCTCTTTCTTCGACGCCGCTGTTCTGCCTGATATCAGCATCCCATCGGATACAATTAGATTGGCGAAGTAGTCAGGAAGACTGGAAATGTCCCAGGGCTCGACGACTACTCTGGCCCCTAATAGTCCTGCCGCCTCTAGTTTTTCTCGAGCAAACTCAAGTTTCTTTCGGTCCTTTTCAATACCAACGATTTGCAGCTCGGTCCGCTTAGCCAATTCGAACGCCAGCCGGCCTTCGCCGCAGTCCAGCACAAGGCAGTAACCCTTATTGAGAGATGTTTCTTTTACAATTCTTTCCGCTGCCGATTCGTAGAGTGCAGTAGCTTTGTCTTTGGGATAGGGATTAGGATTGATATCCGTTTTGATATCTACGCTCTGGTATACTTCTTCTTCGCCGAAGCAGTAGATAGGGCCCTTGTCGGTACTTACGAACAGTCTGCCATCCGAGGCGGCCAGCCCCACCGCCCTGCCGGATACATCTCCTTTCCAGGCTTCCTTACCGGTTTGTGCATCTACGCCAACGACTAACCCCTCGCCGCCTGCGAACAGAACATCGCCGGCCATAATCAATGAACATAGTCCTTTTCTGGAATAGTGCCAAGTAAAGCTGGAACCCCTTAATCGCTTTTCTTCTGCAGCCAGCTCACTGATTCTGTGGGTTATCCGGTCAATCTGCTGGTTGGTCTCTTCGCTTGTGTTTTCATCCAGCCCCTCGGAGGGGCGGGATTCATCGGCACTTTTGAGCTTCTTTCTCAGCTCCGAGAGTTGTTTTCCCAACTCTTTACGCTCTTTCGCCGACTCGTTAGTTTTTTTCACGGCCTCGGCATACACGGCCCGGTCGATACCATAAATGCCGTCGCGGGTCAGAACGTAAGAGACATCACGCGTAAGAACCATATCAATTCCGGGAAACCAGCCGAAGGCATCTCCTCTGCGACTGCCGGTCTTGGCATCGTAGGCGTACTTATGAGGGGTGCCGGAGTAATCGACGCCGGCGATAAGCTTGTCATTGTCGAGCAGCGCCCAGGTCCCGCCGCGTTTGCCGCCGGGGGAGGCATAGAAAAGGAACTTTCCAGTCTTGCGATCGAAAGCAGCAGGCATGGCCCTGCCGGAAGGAACATAGAGAACGTCTCTGGATGCGACCAGGTAACCGTGGGGCGATATACCTCCGAACTCCAGGTCATGGGCACGGTCGCCAATTGTATCATTTCTCCAGATAACCGCTCCGTCGTCGACGTTCAGGGCACAAATGTATATCCCTTCGAATGGGAAAACGCCTGCACCGAAATAAACCGTTCCATTATCAACAAGAACGCTGGTTCTGACCGGCCACAGTGATATCATTCTGCCGTTGCCAATGACCTTTTCATCCAGCCCCTCGGAGGGGCGGGATTCATCACCGGGGCCGGCACGGTATTTCCAGATGAGCGAGCCGTTTAGGGCATCGAGGCAATAGACACAGCCATCGTCGGAGCCGAAGTAAACCCGATTGTTGACAACCATCGGAGCAAACCTGACCGGCCCTTCCGTGAAGAATGTCCAGTTTATCCAGCCGGAAGCCGAATCAATAGAATAAACCTTGTTGGTCACGGATGAGCCGAAATAAACATTACCGCCGACTATTGCAACGTGAAGCGCGTTGTCCGCGTGCATTCTCGGCAGCTCTTCGGCAGGCTGGGACCAAGCGGGAACAGGCGGGTGAGTGGGTATATACCTGCCGTGAAAGAAAAGCTCAGGTCCTACGGTCTCAGTGGTAACCCCACTTCGCGTAACAGAGAAGCGGTAAGTCGGCCAATCCTCAGCCATACCAGGACTGCCGACCGTGAAAACAAGAAGAAAGCAGACAAAAGCAATCCGGCAATTTGCCAGGGCGAATTGACGGATTATTCGAGATTCATCCAGCCCCTCGGAGGGGCGGGATTCAAAACAACGAAGTATATGCCTACTTACTGCGTTTTGCTTTTCCATTACAAAACTCCTTTCAAAAAATGAACTTTATTCCATGTTAAAAGGTCATCCTGATTTCAATACTTTGAGACATCAAATATTTCCCAGTTCGTTTTCTTTCACGCAATAAATTTAACAAATATTTTCATTTAAAACTGCTCAGTCACGCGGCTGAGCTTCATTTTTATAAGATACTATGTTTACATCAGCAAAACAACTCCAATTTGCCCCGCACTTATTTTTATCCAGGAGAAAAAGCATGTTTTGTGTATATGTGCGGATGAAAATAAGTGCGGGGTAACCAGTGTATGACGACAACCATAGAGAGGGATTTTGACAAGGGACTTTCCATAAATGGCTTGTATTGACCGTTGGATTTAGATATAGTTACAAAATATGAGTACAGCAGTGTGGCTTGTGATACGACAACACAGAAAAAACAAGAAAGAAAAATGGGCACAACTCTTATAACACGTCGGAAGTTTTTAAGAGCGACGGTTTTAGGCGCCCCGGTGATGGCATTTGGGTGCGCGCCGGTATTCACCGCCAATAAGCAGAGGAAACGACCGAACATTCTCCTGATAACGGTCGATGATATGAACTGGGATTCGCCAGGCTGCTTTGGCGGCAAGACTCCCGATATCACGCCTAATATTGACCGCCTGGCTTCCGATGGTATGCGGTTTCACTATGCTCATATTACCATAGCAGTTTGCCAGCCCTGCCGGTCGGTGCTAATGACCGGCCGCTATCCGCACCGTAACGGAGCCGAGGGCTTTGAGCCAATTAACACGAATGTGCCGACACTGCAGGAGAAACTGCACGAGGCCGGCTACCTAAACGGCATCCTTGGTAAAGTCAAGCACCTGGCGCCTGCGGACAAGTTCAAGTGGGACCTGGTCAAAGATTCCAGAGAATTAGGGCGGGGTCGCGACCCGCAACTTTACTATAAATTTGCCAGGAGTTTCTTTCAACAAGCCGCAAGTGAAAGCCGGCCGTTTTTTCTGATGGCCAATTCGCACGATCCGCATCGCCCGTTTCATAGCAGTAAGCAGGAGCAAAACAGGTTTGCGAAGGCACTCAAGGATATTCCAAAGCCCTCACGAGTGTATCGACGCGACGAAATCCAGGTCCCCGGCTTTCTGCCTGACCTGCCGGAGGTACGCAAGGAAATAGCGCAATATTATAGCTCGGTCCGCCGATGCGACGATACCGTGGGGGCGGTAATGCGCGCTCTGCGGGAATCGGGCCAGGCAGAAAACACTCTGACAATGTTTCTCTCTGATAACGGTATGGCGCTGCCGTTTTCCAAGACCAACTGCTACCTGCACAGCACGCGGACGCCGTGGATTGTCAGTTGGCCGGGCAAGGTCAAGCCCGGCAGTGTGGACAAGCGACACTTTATATCGGCCATCGATTTTATGCCCACCGTACTTGACGCGGCTGGACAGGCACAGCCCAAAAGGATGGACGGTTTTTCATTTCTACCGCTTTTGTTCGGGCAGAAACAGGCTGGACGCGACAAGGTATTCACGCAATTCCATCAGACATCAGCGAGGAGACGTTATCCGATGCGTTGCGTACAGAACCACAGGTTCGGATATATATTCAACCCGTGGTCGGACGGCAAAAGAGTCTTTAAGAACGAATCGCAGTCAGGCTTGACGTTTAAGACCATGCAGGCCGCCGCGGAAACCAATCCGAAAGTCGCCGCCCGTGTTCGGCTTTTCCAATATAGAGTCGTGGAAGAATTTTATGATTTCGCAAATGATGCGGATGCGCTGCATAGCCTCATCGACGACGTCAAGTACAAAAAAGATATCGAAATGATGCGTAAGGAACTGCTTGAGTGGATGAAACGAACGAACGATGCGGCACTGGAGGCGCTCCGGAAGCATAAATCGCCGGAGGCGCTGAAGAAGTTTATGGCCGAACAGGATACCAAAGCCGGTCGGGGACAGCCAAAAAGGAAAGTTCGCACCAATTGAGCTTAGGCTCACGCCTAATTGGTGTGGGGTCCACCTCCGCGGCGTGCCGACTTTTTACGAAAGCGGCCTGCGAGATGAAAGATGCTCAATAAATTATTTTGCACAGTACATTCATAGGAGAAAAAAAATGAAATCAATAAATCGCAGAGAATTTTTGAAAGGTTCAATAGGTACAGCTACGACGTTTACCGTCTTGTCTCAGAGCAAAAGTCTGGCGGCTAAAGACAAAGTCGTTCTGGGAATAATGGGGGTCGGCGGTCGGGGACGCGCGCTTTTGAGAAGTCTCGTGAAAAGGTCTGACGTTAAGATTAAATATATTTGCGACGCAGATACCCGATGCTATGGGCCGGCAGTAGAGATTGTGATTGAAGGCCACAACTACAAGCCGAAATTTGTGCAGAATTTTCGTAAAATGCTCGACGACCGCCAAATCGACGCGATTGTTATCGCCACTTCCGACCGCTGGCACGCACTGGGTACAATCTTGGCCTGCCAGGCGAGAAAAGATGTTTACGTTGAAAAACCACTGTCGCTGAGCATCTGGGATGGCAGAAAGATGGTTGAGGCGGCCCGTAAATACAACAGGGTTGTTCAGGTTGGGACCCAAAGCCGCAGCGCCCCATATACCGACAAAGCCGCTGAGTACATCCGCAGTGGTAAACTGGGGGACATTTATCTGGCCCGCGTATTTCTTATGCAGGAATCGGGGCCTATTCGTGTGGCTGATGTGCAGCCGGTTCCGGAAGGTCTGGATTATAATTTGTGGTGCGGCCCGTCACCTATGCTGCCCTACCGTCCGGGCAGGTGGTTTTGGAGGCTGTGGGATTTCTATGTCGGCTATATTATGGCTGATATGATTCATCAGGTTGATTTGGCGCGGTACTTAATTGGCAAGAAATATCCCGACACTGTTTGCAATGCAGGAGGGGTTTACCGCTTCGACGACGGCAGAGAGCAGCCGGACACTCAGTTCACTACCTTTGAGCTCGGCAAACTTACCTTACTTTTCGAAGCGTCCCTCTGGTCGCCTTATATGCATCGAATCGTTCACCTGAAAGACAAGACCAAGTTTCCTGACTGGCCTTTCTCCGCAACAAAGGTGGAAATATGCGGAACTAAAGGGTTTATGTGCTTTGGCAGACACGGCGGCGGATGGCAGGTGTTCGAGGGGGATAGAAGTACTCGTCAGAGTAAAGCGGTTGTCTCAGAGCCGGCCAGCCTGAAATTCGGAAGTATAATCGACGAGCATTTTGAGGATTTCATAAGCTGTATCCGCACCCGAAAGAAACCTAAAGCCGATATTGAAGAAGCGCACCTTTCGATGGTGTTGTGCCATCTTGCCAATATCTCATATCGGGTTGGAAACCGTAAACTTAAATTTGACGGCGCAACTGAAACGTTTGTAAGTGACGCCGAAGCCAACAAGTACTTAAAGGCCAACTACAGAAAACCCTGGGTTATACCCGAGAAAGTATAAAAACTCCTGAACACAAAATAAGCTTAGTGGCACGGGCTTCCAGCCCGTGAAAAACACGGCCAAGATGGCCGTGCCACTCTTAAAAGGAGGGACCCCGCCTTGCGGGAACCCAAATAAGATGTCCAAAAGGATTTTGCTATTAGTGGCTGTCTCCCTGATTTGCTGTAATTTGTCTTACGCGCAGTGGATTGAGATTTCCAATACGAAGGTAACACAGGAACTAACTGAACTGGGCGGCCCGAGGATAATTATCGAGTATGACATAAATGACCCGGAAATTTCAAAGGATTGTCCCGCATACGTTTTTATCCGCTATAGCAAGGATTCAGGCACTACTTGGGACTTTCTTCCTATGGAGTATCTCAGAGGCAATGGTTATGACCTTGTCAAGAGTCCGGGACACAAGAAGAATATCTGGTGGGGAACAAGCGAAACAAACTTTAGAGAATTTCGTGAAACAGGCGAAATACGTCTTGTGGATATTAGCCAACTGAAGTTTCGAGTTCGTGGAATCAAGATGGTGCGGGTTCCGGGGGGAGAATTCAAGATGAAGAGCATCCCGGGTGGAGGTTATGACGAGTCGAAAAACCAAAAGCCCATTTGTGCTCTGCCATTATTTTACATAGCAAAATACGAAACCACAGTTTCTATGTACGCGGATTATCTCAACGAAATCGGTCGAGAGGGAGTTGGCTGGAATAACCGAATGTCCGACAGTCGCCGCTGCGGCATTGTCCAGAATGGGTCCGCCCCTAATTTTACTTACAGTGTAAAGCCGGGCAGAGAAAATTATCCGATTACGTATGTATCCTGGTATGATGCAGCGGCGTTTTTAAGGTGGTGCGGTTTGAGACTGCCGGCCGAGGCCGAATGGGAGAAAACTCTCCGGGGCGGGGTTTATTTGGATGGCGATAAAACAAGGCAGCGTAAAAACCCTCTGCCCGAGAGAAAATATCCCTGGGGAAATGAATCACCGAACGCTAAGGGTGTTTACCGATGTAATTGCGATGGTGAGGATGACGGATTTCCCTGCACGGCACCGGTGGGAAGCTTCGATAAGTTTAACAGTCCTTATGGGGCCTGCGATATGGCCGGAAATGTGGCCGAGTGGACCCTGGATTGGTATTCAACGCCGTATCATACCGGTTTGGATGGATTTCGAATGGTGCGAGGTGGTTCGTGGATGGCGGTTCCGTCGGCCTGTGATGCCATCACCGGGGCCACGCAGCTCCCTCTCAAAGAAAGTAGTATCATGGGATTTCGCGGAGCAAAGGGGCCAGCCCCGTTAGAAGTAAGTGTGGCACGGGCTTCCAGCCCGTGAAAAACACGGCCAAGATGGCCATGCCACGTGTCGGAGCTTCGTTTGGGACTTCTAATGGGGCCGAGCAAATCACGCTGACGAATCATCAGGACGGAGACGTGATGAAAATATGAAAATGATGGTACTTATTTGAACAGTTAGGCTACTGTTACAAAGTTTTTAGACAATGGTCAGACGCTAAAAACCATAATGTCAATCCTGCGTTGGGTGGCAGCCTCAAGCGCAGCTTGGGGATGACTCCGCTCGATTGTCTAAAAAATTATTCCAGGTAGCTTAACTCCTCAGTTTTGTCATCGTGTGGCAAAAACGGGTAAGCTATTTTTGCCTCTTTTTCCGGGCGGCTTCAATCATATCTTTAATGTCGTAACCTAAGCGTTTGCCCTGCTGGTACTTTTGCCGGGCGGAGATGAGGGCTTCCTCTACGCCCGGCGGCAGGATACGGTCTTTGCCAGCCTTTTCGGGCGGCAGCCACCAGTTCATCCTTTCGCTATAGCACCAGACATACTCATCCGAGGTGGTGAGAGCATAATACACATTGTGCTCGAAAAACTTGAGCTGTTGCTCGGTCGTGAGGAAATGGCTGGTGGTCTGTCCGGTGCGCTTTCCCAGCGTCTGGTCTATATACAATGCCATGCCCACCTGCATCTGGGCGTTATATTTTTTCCGCAGGGCTTCGGGAACCAGTGACTGGGCACGCTGTCGGATGAGGTGGTAGGCACGATAATAGTCATGAGGGCTTTCATAGTAATAGGCCAGCTCGTTGCCATCGATGAGAATGGTACCGGGCGCAGCGCCCTCGAGCATTCCTGTGCAAAAGGCAGGCAGCAAGACCATCCACTTCTTAAGCAGTTTTTCCTGGCGGGTCTTCGGGTCAGGTTCGTCAACGATATCCCGGAAAAGGCCTAATTGAAAGAAACTCAAAACCCTCAGTTCGGGCATGTGTTCCTGCAGGGCGGTGATGAACTGCCGGCCGCGACGGCGGACCTGGTCGGCAACCTGCTCAAACGACCTGTCCTTATATGAGCCGGGATAGACCCAGGGGTCGGTGCCGTAGGGTTCAGGGTCGAAGCAGACCCCCACACAGTTACCGCAGCGCACCGCCAGGGAGAACAATTTCATATTCTCGGCAATCGTGTTCCACTGGTCATCATTAAACCAGTCCATCTTCCATTTGTTAGCGGCATAGAGCGTGAGAAAATTGTCCGTGAATTTCTGCCATTTGATATCAGCGAGCGTATCCAACTGCGGTTGGAACTCGGCCTGCTTCCAGGGTCGGATGTCGAAGACGTGGTCAAATCCCTTCGTGCGGAAGATGATTCCCTCAAAGGGACGCTTCTCCATTTTGCGGATGTTTTGCCGGATAAAATCAGGGTAAGGGACGTCCCAGCCGTACTCGACGATTTTCTTCACTGGACGCTGCTGGCCCCGCCCCTCCGAGGGGCGGGGCTGGGCAACTATACACACAGGGAAAAGCAGCCCAAAAATAGACAAGAAAAAAAGACTCACTAAAAAATGTTTCTTATACATAACCGGCTCCCTTCATTCGATATTTACCATTAGTTTGGCTTTGTTCTTCCATCTTTGCCTCCTACTATACTAAATCTGCGTGGAAAAAAACAGGGAACTCCAGGCATCTTTTCGTTAAATCCACCTGCTAAATGACTATATCCCCTCCAATTGCGGGGATCAGGGAATCAGGGCATCAGGCCTCCTGATAACCTGGTAACCTGGCTTGCAGCCACATTGGAAGATAAATTAACAAAAAGTGCGCAAGACAATTGTATTTGCCAGGCAGATTTGCTATTTTGGTGAAAGTTTAGCAGCGTAGCTAAATTAGCCTTAGTTTAGGAAATGTCAGTTTGTGCGGGGTAATAAGGAGCAGGAACAGTGCTTAAAATAGGAATTGTGGGATTCGGCTTTATGGGGCGAATGCACTATCGGTGCTGGAAGGCACGGGACGATGCACAGATTGCGGCCATTTGCGATGCAAACGAGAATATCGTCGAAGATTCGAAAAAGGCGGTGGGCAATATCGAAGGCGCAGAGGACGCGGTCGATTTTACGGGCATCAACATTTATTCCGACACCGCAAAGTGCCTGACAGAGGAGAAGCTGGACGCAGTTTCGATTGCTCTGCCGACATTTGTGCACGCTCAGTACACGATAGAGGCGCTGAAGTCGGGCGTGCACGTGTTGTGCGAAAAACCGATGGGGCTAAATGTCACTGAGTGCGAGAGTATGATGGCCGCTGCGAAGTCAAGCGGGAAGGTATTGCAAATCGGGCATTGTGTGCGTTTTTGGCCGGAGTATGCAAAGACGAAGGACATCGTGGCAAGCGGCGAGTACGGCAAGGTGCTGGCCGCAACCTTTCAAAGATTGGCTGCGACGCCGACCTGGAGCCAGGACAACTGGATTATGGACGAGCAGCGCAGCGGCGGGGTGGCACTGGATTTGCACATTCACGATACCGATTTCGTGTGTTACCTGTTTGGTATGCCGCGGGCGGTCTATAGTTTCGGTGGCAAAAACAGTGCGGGAAAGCTGGTTCATATTGTAACACAGTATCTTTACGACGACGATAAGGTCATTACCGCGGAGGGGGGATGGGCGATGATGCCCTCGTTCGGTTTCGAGATGAGCTTTAATATCGTGCAGGAAAAAGCGACGATTGTTTACGACTGCACGCGGGAGCCGGCTTTTAAGGTGTGCCCCACGGCAGGTGAGGCGTTTACGCCGGAGGTGCAGGCGGGGGACGGGTATATATTACAAATCGACCATTTTGTGCGAGCGCTGAAAGGTGAAAAAATTACGCCCGTGACGACGCTGGAAGACTCCCGTGACTCGGTAAAGATTGTGGAGGCGGAAAAGAAATCTGTACAAACAGGTGGAATCGTTTCGCTGAAATAAGTGAAGTCAAACGTGTAGGAACCAATCATAAGTTAAAGGGTTCCCAAAAAGATATTGTGGAGATGATTATTATGCGTACTTGTAACGATTGGCCGGTATCGATCTGCAGCTGGTCACTGCGGCAGGATGTGCACGAATTGGCTGAGTCTATGCGAAAGATGGATATTGGATATGTAAATCTGGCGGTGCGGCCGGCGCTGCAGCAAGGCGGTGAGAAATTCCTGCAGGCGGTGCGCGAGCAGGACTGGACGATTAGCAGCACAATGATAGACTTTCCCTGCGAGGATTATTCGACGCTGGAAAGTATCAAGAAGACCGGCGGAATCGGTCCGGACGAGCATTGGGAGGAAAATCGCGAGTTAGCGTTGGGAGCAATCGACGTAACGGTGGAACTGGGCGCGAAGTACCTGCTGATGCATGCGGGCTTTATTGACCATACGCAGCCGGATTATGCCAGGAAGTTTTACGACCGTATACGGCTCCTGGCCGATGCAGCAGTAGAAAAGCAGATAAAGTTTCTGATGGAGACGGGGCAGGAAACGGCCGGGGAGTTACGGCGTTTCCTGGAAGAGATGCATCATCCAGCGCTGAAAGTGAATTTCGACCCGGCGAATATGATTCTTTACGACAAGGGCGATCCGCTGGAAGCTATTAAGGTGCTGGCGCCGTGGATCAAGCATGTGCACATCAAGGATGCGCTGCGGACAAAAACACCGGGGACGTGGGGCTTAGAAGTTCCCTGGGGCGAAGGCGAGGTAGGCAGCGATGCCTTCCTGAGAACCTTGAAAGAGATTGGCTTTAACGGTGCGCTGGCGATCGAGCGGGAAGCCGGGGACGACAGATTCGGTGATATCAAAAAGGCAGCGGAGAGGCTGAGCGCCTTCAGGGGCTGAGAGGAACCCCAATTTGCAAAAAGATCGCAAAACGGGAACCCAGAAAACAGTTTGCGCCTTTCCAACGCGTACAAACGTATTGCAGATATAGAGCGGTCAAAAGATGCGTCCTTCGTAGTTGCTACTCTGCATAGTAGCGCTCACTACTCTGCGAAGCAGCTTCACTGCGTAGCACGAGTAGCTTTGGAGCATCGGCGACTACGCTACGAAACACGAGACTACGGAGAACGGACAAATTAGAATGTGAGGTGATAATTATGAGAGGTTTTCTCAAAAATTCGAAATTCGATCCCGCACCAATTAGGCGCGAGCCTGAGCTCAATTGGTGCGGGACGAAATTCCGCCGGAGGCGGCTTATCGTTCTGCTTTTCATTGGTCTGTCTTTAACGCTTCCACGGTCGAGCTGGCCCTCGCCCCTGCCGCAGGGGCGGGGCTGGGCAAGGGTCAGGGCCTGGGAGGGTACCATAACAATTCCCACCTACGGATGGGCGGAAGATGTTAATCCCAAGTTCTGGGCCCTGGAAGGCCAGGTCAAATTCTCGACCACGGTCAAAGGCGCCATCGTCTACCCTTATACGATGCAGGACCACCTTTACAGGACCAAGGCGGACCAAACTTACAAGGCCCTATTTCTTGAAAATGAATACCTGAAAATCACCTGCCTGCCCGAGTTGGGCGGCCGTCTACATTCGGTTTTCGACAAGACCAAAGGCGAGGAGATGTTTCATATCAACAGCGTGATTAAGCCGGGTATGATTGCTATGCGCGGCGCCTGGATAAGCGGAGGGGTCGAATGGAACTTCGGGCCTCACGGACACACCGTCACGATTCTCTCGCCGGTCGATGCACTTATCGGCCGCAATGCAGACGGCTCGGCATACATCGAAGTAAGCAACATCGAGAAAATCTTCCGGACCCACTGGACCGTGCGGGTCACTTTGCATCCGGGAAAGGCATACCTGGACGAGCGGATTCGCATTTTTAATCCCACGGATGCGATGAACCCATACTACTTCTGGAACTGCACCGCTTTCCCAAACCGAGCGGGCACGCGTTTTATCTATCCGATGACTCTCGGGACAGACCATCACGGAACCACATTTTTTTCCTGGCCTATCCACAAAGGCAAAGACCTGTCCTGGCTCAAGAACTACGAGACCTCGGCATCGGTTTTTGCTGTCAGCTGCGTCTTTGACTTCTTTGGGGCTTACGATGTGGATATGGACCGCGGAATAGTGCAAGTTGCGAACCACTATGAACTCAGCGGGAAAAAGGCCTGGACGTGGGGAAATTGGGATTTTGGCCTGGTAAGCCAGAAGAACCTGACCGATGACGACGGCCCCTACATTGAGGTCCAGAGCGGGCCGCTGCCGACACAGTCCGACTATGGGATGCTGCTGCCGAGACAAGAGGTTTCGTGGCGGGAATGGTGGTATCCCATCCACGGGCTCGGCGATGGTTTTGAATATGCCACGAAGGACCTGGCTGTTCAAACCGTCCGCGAGGATGACAACCTCCAGTTGCGTATGCTCGCAACCGGTAAATTCCGCGGGGCGATTTGCACCCTTTCCCAGGGCCAGCGGGAACTCCTGAAAAGACGCTTAGACCTCTCTCCCAAGAAGCCTCAGGTGCTGACGCTTTCACCGGCTCCGCAGTCACCTGTCGAGGTAATAATCAAGACAAACCGTGGAGATGTCCTGGCTTCCTTCGTTACACCTTTGCCGATTCCCAGGGTTTTCGCGCCCGATGCCTCCAGGTTTATAGAGAAACCCGATGAGCAGCTTACCATCGAGGAAAAATATCTCAAAGGTCGAAAGTATGACCTGGCAACGAATCGCAAAAAGGCCCGTGAATATTATGAAAAGGTTCTGGCGGAAGATGCTCGACATTTGCCCTCGCTGCGTGGCCTTGCGGTGCTCGATATCGAAGCGGGTCTTTATGAGAATGCGGTTCAGCGGCTGGAAAAGGCTCTGGACCGAGATGCCGGTGACGGATTGTCGTGGTTCTTCCTGGGCGTGAGCCATCTAAGGTTAAGAAACGAAAAGGAAACGCTCAGGTGCGCAAACCAGGCGGCGCGATGCTTTGGGACCGCTTCTCTCGGCTATGACTTAGCTGGTCGTGCCTATATGCGTTTGTCAGATTACTCGAAGGCCGTAGAGACCTTCGAGAAAGCAGTACGGTTGAATCCAGGGGACACTAAGGCAAAGAACCATCTGCTATTGGCCTTGTATGCCGCGGGGAATACCAGGTCGGCATACAAACAGGCCAAGGAAAGAATAGCCCAAAACCCCACCGACTTGGTCCCAAGGGCACTGGCGGCGCTACAGAGTAAAAGTCAAATGAACCGTTTTGTACGGGAAGCGCGAGCTTTCGTCGGCGAAGATGATTTTGAGTTGTTGGAGACAAGTCTTGTTTTCGCAGAGCTGGGACTGGTGGATGAAGCGGCCAAGCTGCTTTCGGCCGTATGTGTCATGTGGCACGGCCATCCTGGCCGTGTTTCCATGGGCTGGAAGCCCATGCCACGTGAACACAACCCGTTGCCAATCTATTATCTGGCCTACTTTGCCTCGCTGCAGGCAGACCAGGCAAGTGCCAGAGACTACTTGAGGCAGGCTGCGAGGATTTACAAGGACTATGTCTTTGCTTCACGTCCTGAAGCGGTGGAGGTATTTAAGTACGCCGTTTCGGAAAAACCCAATGACGCTTACGCACACCTGCATCTTGGGAATCTTTACGGGAATTTCGGCCGGCTTGACGAAGCTGTCAAGCACTGGCGAAGGGCCGGCGAGCTGGACCCATCCTTGAGTATCGCATTTCGCAATCTCGGTCTTTATTGCTGGGCAGTAGAGAATGACCTGGCCAAAGCTGAAGAGCTCTACCGTAAAGCCATCGCCGCTCGGCCGAAAGACCAGACCCTGTATCGTGATTTAGCGGATATTCTCCTGGCCGGAAACAAACGCACCGAGGCGATAAAGATTCTCAAATCTACGCCTTTTGAGAAGTTGAGGCGTGCTGACGTCATCATTATGCTGGCCCAGGCTTATCTCGATGAGCAAAGGTACACCGATGCAATTGATTTGCTCGAATCTACGCCGTACTTTGTCAACTGGGAGGGCCAGACAATCACGTGGGACATTTTCAATAAGGCGCATTTAGAGCGAGGGCAGAAACGCTTTGAGGCCAAAAACTTCAAACTGGCTTTGCAGGATTTTAAGGCAGCTCTAACGTATCCGGAAAATATAGGCGTCGGCCGGTCGAACAAACCTCAGGAGGCACCGGCCCAGTACTGGAGGGGAAGAGCACTGGAGGCCCTTGGACATCTTGAAGATGCTCGTTCGGCCTGGAAGCAGGGCGCTGCCGGACCTGAAGGTTCAAAGGAGCAGAACAAATACCGAGAACTCTGCAAAAAGGCGCTCTTGACGCACAAGTGGCTGCTTTGACCCAGAGGAAAGAGGACAGAGGACAAAGAACAGACAACAGAGGACAGATAAACTGACTTCTGTCTTCTGATTTCTGTAAGCGGTAGATAATATGGACTTGAATGCTCTTGGAATTGAGACCCACTTTGGCCGTTTAGACTGGTGCATCGTCATCGGCTATCTACTCGTCATTGTAGCTGTTGGTGTGTATATAAAGCGATACGTCAGCAATGTTACAGATTTCATCGTTGCGGGGCGAGGCTTAAAAACTTTCCTGGGGGTTGCCACGATGATAGGAACCGAGTTAGGTCTGGTTACGGTTATGTATTCGGCCCAGAAGGGTTTTACCGGCGGTTTCGCCGCCTTTCACATAGCATTGGCCTCTGCTGTTGTGGCTTTAGTTGTGGGCCTGACCGGGTTTATCGTGGTACCGCTGCGGCGTATGAAGGTAATGACTATCCCGGAATTTTACGAGAGGCGATTCGGGCATGGCGTCCGGATTTTAGGGGGAATCATATTAGCTCTCTCCGGCATCCTCAATATGGGAATGTTCCTTAAAGCCGGTTCCATTTTCGTGATGGGTGTCACAGGGATGACCTCGGAATATGAACTTAAGATTATAATGAGCGTTCTGCTGGGTATGGTACTGCTTTATACGGCTCTCGGTGGAATGGTGTCGGTGGTGGTGCTGGATTACATCCAGTTTGTGGTTTTATCGTTCGCTCTTTTGGCTACGAGTGTGCTGGCCATTAGACATTTGGGCTGGCATAACATTATTGAGACCGTATCCGAGTTGCAGGGAGAAGCGGGTTTCAATCCATTCCACAGCGAAGGATTCGGCACTTCTTACGTGATATGGATGTTCTTCCTCGGCCTGGTCAATTGTGCTATCTGGCAGACGGCTGTAATACGCGCCTGCTCCGCAGACAGCATCAGAACAGTTAAGCGGCTTTATACCTTTGCTTCGGTCGGATTTCTGATTCGGTTTCTGATACCGTACTTTTTTGGAATCTGCGCCCTCGTTTTTATTGCTCAGAATGAGTCGCTGAAAAATGTTTTTCTACCGGAAGCCGCTAAGGCAGAATCAGATGTGACCTTGATGGCAATGCCGGTGTTTCTCAGCCAAATTCTTCCTGCCGGACTTATCGGTATTATTTCAGCGGGTATGCTCGCTGCGTTTATGTCCACCCACGACAGTTATCTGTTGTGCTGGAGTTCGGTGCTGACCCAGGATGTGGTGGCACCCTGCTTCAAAAAAGGATTGTCTTCAAAGGCACGTTTGCTGCTGACACGAATTTTTATCGTAGCTATTGGCATTTTCATCTTAGTTTGGGGACTCTGGTATGATTTAGGGCAGGACTTGTGGGATTATATGGCGATTTCCGGGGCCATTTACTTTACCGGAGCCATCGCCTTGCTGGTCTTTGGTATTTACTGGAAACGTGCCAGTAAAGTTGGGGCATATTTGGCCTTAATATGTGGGTTTGGTGCCCTCTCAGGATTAAAGCCGGTTCAGGCCTTGCTGGGTATGGACGTATCGAGTGCGATTGTTGGACTGATTGTTATAGCGCTTGCGATTGTACTGATGGTGGTCGGCTCTCTGATATTTCCCGACCGCGGTCGAGCACCCGAGCGTAAGGAGTAGCAAGATATGAATTTTTGGATTACTTTCTGGTCAATCTTTTTCTTTGCAAGCCTTGCCATTTTTGCCGGTCTCGCTGTGGTTGTTACAATTGGCGGCTTTTTTAACATTAGGTCGTTGTTTAAGAGTCTTACAAACCGGGTTGACCAGCATGATGACCAGTCGTGAAAGATTAATGGCGACTCTGCGCGCCGAATCGGTCGACCGACCCGCCGTCAATTTCTATGAAATAGGCGGATTCCGGATTGACCCATCCGACCCGGATGAGTTCAACGTCTATAACGACCCCTCCTGGCAGCCCCTGCTTCAACTGGCCGAGGAACAAACCGACCTCATTCGTATGCGCAGCTCTGTCAGGCCACGCTCCCACGAGCCCCGCCCATCCGATGGGCTGGACGAGGTCGAGATGGCACTTGACAGGGCCCGCGCCGGCAATTACCGGGATGAATCCAGCCCCTCGGAGGGGCGGGATGAATTCTTCAAGACAAAAAAATATATGGAGGATGGACGCCGTTTCAAACGCGTAACTCTGAAAATTGGTAACAGAACTATGACGTCGCTAACGCTTCGCAGCCCCGAGATTGACACTGTATGGACTGTAGAGCACTTGCTCAAGAGTATAGATGATCTGAAAGCTTATCTTCAGTTGCCTGACGAAGTTTTCGCTGAACAGGTCAACGTAGCCGACTTAGTCGAAGAGGATAAGAAACTTGGCGACCGAGGCATCGTGTGCGTAGATACGGAAGACCCAATTTGCGCCGCAGCGTCTCTTTTCAGTATGGAAGATTTTACTATTATTGCTTTGACCGAACAGAAGCTGTTCCATCGTCTCCTTGTTAAGCTTTCCCGCCATATATACGCGAGGACTGAGGAAACGGCGAAGGCATTCCCCGGCCATCTGTGGCGTATATATGGGCCGGAGTATGCCACTGAACCTTATCTGCCGCCGCACCTTTTCAAAGAATACGTGGTGCGTTACACCGGCCCAATGGTAGAAGCTATTCAAAAGCACGGTGGTTTTGCCCGAATTCATTGCCACGGCAGGATTCGTGCCGTTCTTGATTACAGTGTCGAAATGGGCGCCGCCGCCATCGACCCTATTGAGCCACCTCCGCAGGGGGACGTGGAGCTTGAGTATGTGCGCCGCAAGTACGGCAGAGAGCTGGTTCTTTTTGGGAACCTGGAGATAGCCGACATTGAAAACAGCGAGCCGAGTGATTTCGAGAAAATTGTCGAAAAAGCCCTGATAGATGGAACCAGCGGCGAGTCCCGCCCTGCGGCAGGGCGGGGCGAGGGCAGGGGCTTTGTTCTGATGCCGTCGTCGGCCCCGACCGGCCGGAAAATAACTCCCAGAATGATGACAAATTATCAAACAATGATACGCCTGACCACCAGGTTCGACTTGTGAGAGAATATGACAGAGGGCAGGTGAATTGGGTTTGATTGGGTTTGTTTTTTCGAATGGGGCGGGGTGGTTTATTTTCATAATCCTTTGCGGCAAAGAGGGTTGCATTGGTTTTGTCCTTAAGAAGATTGGGTTTGTTTTGGGTTTGTTTTTTTGGACTGCGAAATCATCCTATTTTCTGTAATCCTTTGTTATAAGTGAGTTTACATTCATTTGGGCTTTTCGGAAATTGGGTTTGATTGGGTTTGTTTTCACCAAGTGTCCAAT
>JAUWBI010000018.1 GCA_030601745.1 Phycisphaerae bacterium | reverse complement strand
GAAGATGGGACAGAACGTGTGTACGACCTGACAGGAACAGATGAAGAAGATGAGGAAAATTTAAGAGCCAGAAAGGGGCCTTACCTGGAGCTTGCAACCGCCAATGCGTTTAGATTGGGCGTTAGTGCCCCGGGTAGGCAGGATGGATTGTTTGATGATGCCGCACCGTTGGATGACGATACGTTTGTGATTTGTGATGTATTTGGCATAAAGAAAATAACCCTGGCCAATGGCGAAACCGTTAAGGCGGGTACGCCAATTCTTTATTACAGAGCGAACACTTCCAAGAAGAATATAGACGACGAAAGGCCTGAGGAGCGAATTTACAATGCCGAGGATAATTTTGGCCTTATCGGTCTGGGAAGGATAACAGATGGCGAAACCCATGCATACGCACTTGAGGTGGAAAAATTCTACATGGATATCACAGACCCAAAGATAACAGCGATACCTTGGCCTTATAGGCCCGATTCGTACATATTGATTTCAGCGGGGGCGGATGGTGAGTATGGGACAAATGACGATATTCGGAACTTTGGAAACTAAATAACTTTAACAGAAGTTAGTTAGCACCATTGTCATTCTGAACGAAGTGAAGAATCTTGTTGTTTCAGGCAAGAGAAGAGACCCTTCGCTACGCTCAGGGTGACATATAGGATTTTGATTGGGTAAGCTAAAGCTATGAAAGGTTACAAACACAAAATCGGCGCAACGCTTGTCGAGATACTGATTGTCGTGGCGATAATTGCAATCCTGGCCACAATGGTGGTCGGCATCGCCACTCGCATTAGCAATCAGAGCAAAGAACAACTCACAAAAAACACCTTTGCATTGCTCAACGCCGCCCTCGGGCAGTTCCGTGATTACGAATATAATTATAACTATAAAGCACCCCCAACTGCTACTCTCGCCGAAGCCAAAGCCGAAAGCAATTTTTATCGTGGGCTGGATTTTCCGTTAGACTGCAACGGTTTACCGCAGCTGCAACTTGAACCAGCACTGGCAAAAGCATTGGGTGCGACAGGTGCCTTAATTATGCCGTCCGGTGTCCACGACGACCCGAATTATTCGGGAAGCGAGGTGTTATACTTCTTCTTGAATAGAGTCCCCACAAGCCGACAGACTTTGGATAGGATTGACGAATCACTGATAACCAACGAAGGTTCTGGTAAACAACCTATGCAAATTAATATTGTTTTTCCCGGTGCCCCTCCTAAACGTTTTCCATTGCTGAGAATCGTCGACCCCTGGGGCACAACGCTGCACTATGACTACTATCCAGATTGGGCAGACTATACTGGTCCTAATGGTTTGGCAGGTTATTTTGGGTATGCAGGTAAAAGCAAAAGGACTTTTCCGGAAATTATCTCGGCCGGGCCGGACAGAATTTTCGGTACAGGTGATGATATAACCAGTAGAAAAAAATAAAAAAATGAAAGCGAAATCCAAACAATCCGGTATTACACTGATGGAGATGACGGTTGTCATCGCGGTTGTAGCGCTGCTTGTCAGTTTGGGCCTGCCGGCTGTCCGCATGCTTTTTAACTCATTCGAGTCGCAGGGCGGCGGAAGGGCTGTGATAAGTGCGGCTCTGGCTTCAGCCCGTGCTATCGCCGCGAAGGAACAGCGCTACGCCGGCGTCAGGTTCCAGCAGGATTTGGATGGCAACCAATATATGGTCTTTATTGTCCACGACCCTGCCCCTAAACCTTACGGGACAAATTTAACCAATGGCTTTCGAGCAGTCGAAGGTGTGGAGCCAATAAAATTGCCCGATTCAGTCGGCGTGATGGATTTGATGGTCAGGACCAATCACAATCCGGGTGATTTTCCAGCCAGGGATAGCGATGACGAACAACTCAGGGTAGAGTACCTTGATGATATGAATCCACTGAATTTAGGACCGGATGGCAAGAATAAATATATTGCGGACACGTGTAGTTTTTCAATTCTTTTTTCGCCAAGTGGCAAAATGGTAATACACAATGTGCGAGTCAGGAATAGAGATGGTGATTACCGACCACTAAATCTTAATGACTCAATGGATGATATTTTTAATTCTCCAGAAAATATTGCAAATTATAACATGGGTATGTTCGTTCAGGATGACTATGCTGAGCTTGGTTTAGGGGCGGAATCGAGCCGAAACAAGTTTATCATTTATGATAAAACTCAGTTTGATGAATTAGACGGAGGCGGAAGATTCAATTATTTAAGCGGTTTGGAATTTATCTATATTAACCCGTACACAGGAACGATGATAAAAAAGTGAGAGTGTTGCCTGTGAGAAAATTGCAGAACAATAATGGTTTTTCTCTTACCGAGGTCTTGTTTGCTATCGGCACGCTCGCTATCGGGATGCTTTTTATAGCCGGCACGTTCCCCGTAGCTATCCATTTTTCGACGATTGCCACCGAGCGGACCATCGCAGCGGTAGTGGCCGACGAGGCCTTTGCAAAAATAAGACTCTATGCAGACCCGAATGAATACAATGCTATTAATGATATTAACATGCCTTATTTGGGAGAACGCTGGCAAACCCAAACCAGGTTCAACGATGTCAATGCCTTTCCCGCTACGATTATGATGAAAGCTGACCCTAACGCATTTGCATATCCTTCGGATCCTGGCATCAACGTCTCGGAAAAAAAGTATTACTGGTCGGCCCTTTGCAGGCGAGTAGTAGCGGACCCGAATACCCCGCCTACCCAGCTTGTGCAGGTAACGGTCTTTGTGAGCAGGAAGATAGGGTCAGGCGCAACATATTGGGTTCGGAATTCAGATAGGACGCTTAACCCTCTTGGCAGTTTCTATCCGATGCCGGTTGATGTCGAAGTTTATCAAATCACCCCCGACGCCAATGAGCTTTCGATAATCGATGTTATCCCAGGCGATGCTGTTGATGAGAAAACATTTATTAACGATGGCTATACGATAGTGGATGACCAGACCGGACATATATACCGCGTATTAGAACGGTATGCAGCACCTGATGATGAAATGATTCTACTCGACAGGCCCTGGCGGGGCGGGGTCTTACCTGGTTCGGTCTGGGTGGTTCCGCCGCCGGTCAACGGCGGCAGATACCCCTGTATAGCGATATATCAAAAAGTAATAAGGTTTTAACAAGTGCCTAAAGTGAGCTAAAGTGAGCTAAAGTGAGCTAAAGTGCCTAAAGTTAATAATCAATAATCAATTGATTTGGTGTCTTCATGGCGAAAGGAAAAATGAAAAGGGCGTTTACTCTAATTGAGCTTGTAGTTGCTATTGCGATTCTGGCAATGGTGCTTTCTTTTGCAGGCGTGATTTTCAAGGTCAGCATAGGGGCCTTTCGCACCGCCATTGCAAACGCTGAAATTATGCGAAAAATGCGGGCCATTACCGACCAGTTGAATACCGACTTCAAAGGCATTCGTAAAGATGCCCCGCTTTTGATATGGTTCCGGCAGGACCCGGCCAATCCCCGCCAAAGATACGACCAGATTATGTTCTTTGCCGACGGCGATTTCCAGTCCACCCAGTTGTATGATTACAGCGTATTACCATCGCCGGTGGTTCCCGCCCCTACCGGCGTTCCCATCCGAGGAAATGTAGCGAGGATATATTACGGCCAGGCCCGAAGTCTCGATTCAAACGATGTAATATATCCCTTCTATTTAGATAAGCAGGAGAGGCTGCTTGCCAAACGACAGCACATATTGACTGCCGACCCTGACCTTTATGTTTGGCCTAGCGCCGGTGATGTCAACGGAACCTTTGACGATATTGACGGTGCCCTCATAGGATACAATAACAATGAGATATTCGAACATGACAGTTTATCACTATCAAAATGGAAAACTGTGGATAGAAATGCTTACGATGATTCCATATTGCAGACCTGTTTTGACCTTCCTCCCTGGGTTGATATTGGCGAGGCAAGAACCTTTCATAAGTTAATGTGCGAAGGTGTTGGTAGTTTCACAATCCAGTGGGCATATTGGGACCCTGGTCTTGACCCTACTCCTATCGATGACCAGTATCGGTGGTTTCCCAGCGACGACCCCGATGGTAGCGGGACGTACTCTCATTTTGACCTGGTAGTAGTGGATGGCTTCCTCCCCGCTGACCCCAGCCTTGAACCAGGATATGTAGACTTTGATGTGTTTGGTGCCTTTTTCAATATACCAGATGCAACTCAAATTAACTACTGGGGCTCGCCTCACTTGATGAGATACAATCCTGATCCCCTTGCAAAGTTTCCGCCTGGTTTTTACCCCAAAGCATTAAAGTTCACTTTTACGCTGCATGATTCGATGGGGATTATAGAGGACGGTCGGCGGTTTACGCATATTGTTTATATAGGCGATTAAAAATCAAAAATTAGAGAAATAGCCGCAGAGGGCGCAGAGAAGAACAAAGAGAAGCACAAAAAACAAAAATATAAATTAAATTATGCTCTCGGCAAACTCTGTGCTCTTTGTGGCAAAAAAAGATGGCGAAAATGAAAATGGCAAACAAAAAACTTGCAACAAACAGGTTTTCTGCCGGCTCGGCCCTCATTCTAACAGTGGTTTTGATCACCCTGTTGGCTGCCGTCGGCGTGGTGTTTGTTATGATGGCCCGTGTGGACAAAATAGCAACGTCGGCCATATCGGAAAACAGGGAGCTTAACTTCGCCGTCGAAACGGTCATTGCAAAGATATCGCAGGAACTGGCTTTAGATGTCCCCGGAGTGGCAGACCCGAATGAGGAGTACTACGACTACCCTGGTCCAGCGAATAGGTGGCTGGCAAGTCTTGAGCCATACTTAGAGCGAGACCCTGACAAAGCAGAGGACGACATATATTACTGGCGACAGATAAGCGACGTTACGGGTTACATAAATCAAAACTGGGGCGTAGCAGCGCAACAGAATGTTCCTGTAGTACCCCTAAACCTATCAACTACCAAGTATGTTCGGGAGTATCCTGAAATCAGATTGGATTTGCATCCTGTGACCGGCGAATTAGTATTAGTGGAGCAATCAGCCGATACAGACGGCGATGGTATAGCGGATGCAAAATGGATTCCGCTTTATAATATAACCTCAAGCAAGGGCAAAACCATTTACGCAGCCATCAGAATCGTTGACAACGCAGCAATGTTGAACGTTAACACAGCGTGCAAATTTGACCCGTGCGAGGTACCGCTCTTCCGTGAAAGAATCGACGGCTCAAGCCAGATGCAGATAAATTTGGCCGGGCTGGCAAGATTCGGAGACGATGTTGATACGATTCATACTGCAAGGTGTGATACTTCCGACGATCCAAACGACCCAAACAATCGAAACAACTGGAATACATTTGAGAATAATATGCTCTGGCGTATTGAGTCTCCGGCAAGTGGTTATTTGCCGTTTGATATATCCGATGAGCTTGAATTGCGCTACCGGTATTGCATAAGTTCGAGGGCTCAGACGCGATTGGAGAGTTTATGGAATTGCACGGTAGGGCTGGATGCTCCAATTCCCAAGGTGCCTTATGGCGGAAGTTCTGGTACGTTGGAAGATTGGCAAAAATGTGTTACGGACCCCTATGACCCCAACCACTACTACTACAAACGGCATCTGCTCACCACTTACAACATCGACAGGATTATCGCTCCCGACTGCCGTAAGATGATTAACATCAACGATGAAACTAATACCGTCGAGGAATTAGAGGAATTATACCGCAGTCTGCTGCGCAGTATCGACCCCGCTATAGTTGGCCCCCTCCGCTGGCAAACTGAAGCGCGTTTTGCACAGCTTGCCGTCAATATAATCGACTTCGCCGACAGGGATGATATTAATAATGATGGATTTCTGGACCCCAACTGCGTAACGACTCTCGTTGACCCCTGCGGCATCACCCATTATGGTTTTGAAGCCCAGCCGTTTATTACTGAAATCGGTATGAAGAGTAAGCCCGGCTCGATTTACTGCGCGGTCGAACTCTACAACCCGTTCAGTGAGCGCATAAACTTAAGTGACTTCGAGATTGAGCTTATTTACGAAGAGCCTAACAGTACCGATACTGTGTTAACTGTGTCGTTCGGCAGCGGCGATATAATTGAGCGAGACGGCTATTTTGTGGTTGCTAATAGACTGAGTGAGTTTGACATATACCCGCGAACAAGAGCAAGGCAGGACCGAAGACTCAGGTTCTTTGGGAACTGGCAGCCGCCCGGCGGGCGCAAGCCGCCGATAGTTGGCGGGCCCGACCGAAAACCGCCTACGTTAACTACTCGTCCAGTCGGCGATGGGATTGTGTTCCTTAGACGAAGAGTAGTCAGCACAGGAGAATGGATATATGTTGACCGGCAGGTAGTTGACCCGAACTGGGTGCCGAGGGACGACGAACGATATTTCGGACGGGATGACCGCGGCTGGCATGTTATTTATCAAATATTGGCAGAAGATGTATCCAACTCCTATGGCAGCCTCGGCAGAAGGAACCTTGTTGACCTCGCTGAGCTCTCAGGCCACAACTTCAGCTTCTATCTTCCAAATCCCACCATAAAACCTCCTTATCCTACAATGGAACCACAAACCTACACAAAATTGCTTACGGTTGGTGACATTACGCGAATCCTGACAATCGGGCACGGCACCAGCCCTGACAGCACCATCGGCGAAAAACTATGGGAAATCGGCCAACTATGGGAAGCAGATAAAAAGGAAGAATACAAAGTGAGATTAAATCTACAAGACCCCAATCATAGAAATGTTTTTCAATATCTAACCGTCTTCGACCCAAGCACTGACGATATTGACAATGATAATGACGGCTTCAAAGATGTGGATGATACATTCAGCCCGGAATGGAAAATTCCCGGCAGGATAAACATCAATACCGCTCCGTGGTACGTGATAGCGCAACTGCCGTGGATGAGGCCCGAAATTGCCCAGGCAATAGTCGCCTATCGAGATAAACTCAGACTCCCCGTGGATTATCGCCAAAGCGCCACTATAGAACCGGCCCCGGACAGTCGGTTCCTTGCAACCAATATCTTCGGCCTCAGGGAAGACCCCGGCTTTGCAAGCATCGGAGAGTTGAACTTTGTTATTGCCGGTGATTACAACTACAGAATTGAAGGATATCGTCTTGATAATATTGACCTTGGTTGTGAATTTATTGGCCACCCCGGCTTCCCCGACCTGACGACCGATGGGCTGGGCCTGGGCGACGGCGTTGTCGATGACTTCGAGGAGCGCGATATAATCTTCTCACGAATCAGCAATCTCGTTACTGTCCGCAGCGATGTCTTTACCGCTTACATACTCGTCCGCATCGGCACCGACGGCCCGCAGAAAAGAGTCATTGCCATACTTGACAGAAGCGATGTTTATTCCGGCAAAGACAAAGTACGGCTCGTTGCGCTGCACTACGTCCCCGACCCAAGATAATTGTGGCTTGGCCATCCTGGCCAAGATTCCATTTGCAAATCACGGGCAGGATGCCCGTGCCACTCAGGATGCCCGTGATACAAAATCATCATTACCTTGTGGACTTGCTCGCCTGCCTGGTATTTCCGTAAGCCCCCATATTGATTCTGCCGCCGTTTGGAGCTGGTTCGAGCAGATATGCGGAACGCGGATCGCCTCCGTCAATACAGGGACTGTGGACATTATCAAACACCCATCCTTGTTGGTTCATTGGGTCCTCCGGGTCCCATCTGCCTGCTCTCGACTTCAAGTGATAATCAGGAAGCTCAAGGTCTGCAAACAGAGGGTCTTCGTTGATATTTCCCTCGCCGTCCCAGATTGCGCCGGGGTCGATAACGCCGTTGCTATCAAACATCTGAATATCGCTGTACGTGACAACAACAACATCGTTGACGTCATTGACATCGTTGACATCGTTCACATCTATATCCAGGGTGGCGATTGACAGGCCGAGATTGTTGCCCCAGATGATGGAATTTGTTATCGATGCAGTGCCGTAGTAGCATTCCAGGCCGCCTATTGTAAATAGCTCGCCTTGCTCGCTCACATATCTGTAAGCGCCTTTGTTATTTGCAATCGTGCAATTTTCAATTTCCACAAAGCTGTTATAGCCTGAGTTTATAGCGCCACTGTAGCCACCGTTATTGCGAGCTATAAGGCAATTTGTAATAAGCGGCACAGCGTTAGAATCCTCACCCCAGGTGAAAATGCCCCCGCCGCTGGCGTAGCAAAAATTATTAGTTATCGCACAGTTGCTAATCTGCGGCTGGCTTTCCAAAACAGCAATTCCACCGCCAGAGTCTAATGCAAAATTGTTCTCGATGGTACAGTTGTATATTCCTGGGCTGCCTCCGTCGCAGTGTATTCCGCCGCCGTCCTGATAAATATTAGGATTTGAAGCCCAACATTCGTTGTAACTTACGGTGCAATTAATAATCACAGCATTACTATCTTCACATGCAATTCCGCCCCCGCCATCGCCGGCCTTGTTCCCGACTCCCTCCAGGCCCCCGATTATACAGTTAATTATCGTCGGGCTCGCGTTTTTGCAGTATATTCCACCGCCCCGCAGATTTATATCATTGAAATCATTCACATCGTAATAGTATTTGTCTAATCCGGTCCCGCAATCGTTCTGGCTTATCTGACAATCGCTGATTATGGCGTTACTATTTTCATAACAGAATATCGCACCGCCTCCGGCTTCGGCTTCGTTTTCTATTATGATGCAATTGATAATCGAGGGGCTGCTGCCCTCGCAGTATATTGCGCCTCCGTAACCACTCGGGTCGACATCAGGCTGCTGCGGCCAATTCAGGTCCTCAGCAAATCCGTTCTTGATGGTAAAGCCGTCTAAAACTGTAGTTGCACTTTCACCGCTCTGGAAAATAAAGGCACGCCCATTGCTTTCGCAATCTATGGTGCAGTCATAGCTAAACCACCTGTATTTCGACGTTATTGTCAGTGCCTTACCGCCGGGGTCAATATTGTAATTCCCGACACCCGTATAAGTGCCGTCACGGACGACGACGATAGTGTCATCGTCACCGGCATCAACGGCCTTTTGAATGCTGTCAAACGGATGCTCGGAGCTGCCGTCTTCATTCGGGTCGCTGTTAGTACCCCCAACAAACGCGTCGGGAACTCCTTTATTACGGTCGTCGGGAGCATCATCATCAACGAATATGTAACGAATCGGTCTCGGCTCGCTTAAAATAAGAGAGTAATGTTGTGAGCCGTTAGTTAGCGTTCCCTTGTGGCTAATCTCCACCGTGTAAGTACCCGCATTGGGTGAGGGAATATAAACCTGCTCGACGTTGTCCAGTATATTGCCGTTGGCGTCGGCTACGGCAGCAGCATCCGGATTATTCGGGTCCAGTCTATACGGGTAATAAATTATGTTAGGGTCGTTATTATCAATGATATACAAATCAAGGTCGTTTATTAAGCAGGGCGTGTTATTATCCGGGACGACGTCATTGACATCATTGATATCATCCGACTCGATAATGGGAGCCCCGGGCGGGTCTGTCCAGCACAAGGTCGCCCAAATTGGGCTGTTGCCGTCAGATGTAAATGTGTAGGAGGTATTGCTTGTCCTTTCAGCCAGAACATCCTCAATAATTCTTTCTCCATTGGGGTCGTTAGCATCTTGCTTTATGTAATCGGCTGCCTGATTTGCATCCATCAACCCCCATCCGTATCTGTAATCCGGCCCGGGATTGCCAAGGTCGGTCGCCGTATGGATTATCAATCCTTTCAGTGTGCTGGCCCGCATAGCTTCGCCGTTGAAACGGTCGCTGTAGTATTCCACCAGCAGAACCGCTGAGCCCGCGGCGTTGGCAGAAGCCATACCCGTGCCGGAATACGTAGCGTAGTTGACATCATTGACCGCTGCAGGAGAGTAAAGCTCGAATCCATTGGCAACGATATCCGGCTTGATTCGCCCGTCATCTGCAGGGCCCCAGCCGCTAAAATTGGTCATGTCCCCAACATCATCTACGGCACCAACGGTCATTATATTTTTAGCCGTGCTAATAGTCGGGATTGTATCGTATCCACCATCATCCCAGTCATCATCGTAAGGAGCATTCGGGTCATTCACATCATCATATATTCTTTGTACCCACATACCATCATTGGGGTCGTTAGGGTCATTAGGGTCATTGGGGTCCAGATACCAGAACTCCGTTCCGTTAACCGGCGTATTGTCATCTCTATCATTCCCCGCAGCTTTGAAGGGAAGATAATAAGGAGCCGAATAGCAAACCAAATCCCAGTCGGCAGTATGAGGACCATACCGGCCGAAGTTTCTGTCCTCGCCTTCACCCCATACGCCGAACCAATACGGTGCTTCTGGGTTGACCTCGCGCCAATGATTTGCCAGCACAGCGTAGTCAAGGAAATTTACTATACCATCGCCATTTGGTGTGGGGGCAATGTCCACTGACGAGTTCACGTTTGGGTCCACCCAATTGTCAGCGAGTATTTTTAAATCGTTAAAGTCCACTCTGTCATCGCCGTTAAAATCCCCTGGTATTGCTTTGAAGATCCCCCGCTCCCAGCCGGCTATCACAGAGTATGAATGATTGGACAGGTATATTTCTCCATCTTCACCGTCTCCAGTTGCGGCCCGGCCGGCCATCTCTGAGGTGTCCGAATACCAGTCATAAGAATCGATATTTACCGCTGGAGCCATACCTTTTGCGTTAGGGTCAACCCCTTGTGCGCCGATTGTCCCGGCCACGTGAGTTGCGTGATTAGGGTCAAGGTTAAGCTCATTAGGTTCGGAATTACTATCCATTATCATTATGCGGTCGTCAAACTCTTGATGTGAGACAAGGACCCAGCCGGCATCCCAGATTCCTATCGTCAAGTCATTGCCGTCAAGGGAGTAGGGCGGATTGTGAAGAAGGTTGGCACCTGTCGAGATTGCAGCATCGGCATTGCAGGTTATGTAATAAATTGGCCGGCCATTTTCGATAGCTATCAGTTCGAAGCTTTTTCCCTCAACCGTACCCCTGACTTTCCAGCCGTGCCGTCGAGCCTCTTTCCAGAGCGGCTCTTCGGCAGCAGCCGTAGCAGCTGTTCCGCATACGGATATAATAAATCCCAGAAACAGGTATCTGATTAGGGTCGCTGTCTTCGGCATACTAACTCTTTCCATCTGCCCGGTATCGCTTTTGGACTTTGCCTCAATTATACCAGAATCGTCCCTTAAAAGCCAATAAAAAAACTCAAAAATCGAGGAAAACACCCGAATACCTGAAGGAAGCGAAAAAGACACCTGGTGATTAGGACTTCAGAAGGCCCAATAATTCCGCGTGAACCTTTTTGTTAGCTGTTATTACCTGGAATTCCTGGCCTTCATAGCTGTCCAGGTCAACAGGAAAGATTTTACCGCCTTGCCAATCGCTGACAATAGCCCCTGCGGTCTCGGCAATCACCGCACCGGCGGCTATATCCCATAACCTCGGGTCAGAGGTGATAGTGGCAATAAGTCCGCCTTTTGCGACGTAAGCTAATTGCAGGGCCGTTGTGCCCAAATTGCGAAATTTTGTTCGCTGTATGATTTCGCAGGCCCAGCCTGGCACCCCATTATCAAAATGGCTGTCCAGACCAACGCTTGAAAATTTATCCATCTTCTCTTTGCCGGCTGTGATTCGCCTGCCGTTCAATTGTGCCTCACGGCCTTTAACAGCGGTGAACATCGAGTCTGTGGCTGGCTCAAAAATCACGCCCACAATCGGCTTGCCCTCATACATTACCGCGACACTGATGGTAAACAAAAGCATACGGTGCGCAAAATTGTTGGTTCCGTCTATCGGGTCGATGACCCACCAGAGATGCTCGGCCCCTCTCGGCGGCTGCTTGAATATTCCGCCTTCATCACCTTCCTCGGCTATAAAACCGTGGTCCGGATAGTTCTCTTTGATTCGGTCAACGATTATCTTCTGGCATCGGGCATCGGTCTGGGTTACCAGCTCACTGCTGGTCTTTAGCGAAGCTTTGATAAAATTGATTTCTTCCATTGCCCGCTGACCGGCCAGACGTGCTGCAACAATCGCGGTTTCCAGCATCCGACTCAAGTTTCTCTGCTCTAATACCATATCTTGCCTTTCGTGTTCCGACCTTGACAGAATTACTACGTTATCTTATTTTAGCGTAGTTATGCAAATAAGCCAACATCTAAATAAATCGAAATTTTTCTTCCGTGCGTCGCCCCGCCAGCGGGTTACAGCGGCGGTTGTTTTCTTGGCGGTGGTTGCTTTCTTCGGATTGTTCCGGCTGACGGCACACTACAAAATCGCCCTGTGGCCTCCTGGCTGCGGCTTCAAGCAAAAATACGGTCTGCCTTGCCCAACCTGCGGAATGACCACTTCGGCGGCTGCCTTCGCTCAGGGCAAAATTTTCGAGGCGTTTTACGTCCAGCCGGCCGCTGCGTTATTGTGCTCCGTGCTGGCTGTTTCGGCGTTTTTGGCTTTGTTTATAGCCGTTTTTGGGGTGTATTTTGGGTTTATTAAGCGTTTTTTTACCGAAGTTAAAATAAAATACATAATTCTGGTGCTGATAATCATTATTGCTGCCGGCTGGGCGGTAACATTGGCCAGGGCGCTGGCAGGACACCATTGATTATTGACTATTGATTATTGGTAAACAAAAAATGCAGCCACAGAGGACACAGAGAAAATTCAATTAAAAAGTAAAAATTAGCCACAGATTACACAGGTTTCGGGTCAAGAATTAGCCACGAAGGCGCGAAGTCACAAAGAAAATTCAATTAGAAATTCGAAATCCGAAGCACGAAATCTCCATCCTCCGAAGTAGAACTTCTACGGAGGACAGGCGAAACAAATTCTAAATCCGAATTTTCAAATGTTCAGAAGCAGATAATGGTGCGCGGAGCACACTCTACGATCCTGTTAATTACGATTCTAAGTGTAATCTTATTGTTTTGTCAAGGGGCGCTGCCAGCCATTAACAGGTGGCTGTGCCTATTATTTCCCTCGCGGTTGCTTGTGCTTGAGCTCAGGAAAGCCAAGAATCTCAGGGGCTTTTGCGCGAAAATATTTTAGCCAACTCCTGGTGAGCGCACCACCCAAATCGACATCCTCCTGGCTGTATTCATCGATGGTGGTGCCCCAGTAGAAGCCGACATAGCCATCGGCAATCTCGCGCGAAGCGTCAATAAAAACGGCCAGCTCCTCCATACTACATCTCAATGGAAATATTTCCTCCACGACGAGGGGCTTACCGATATCGTAGGCCGCAAGCGCTGTGAGCGCCTTGTCGACTTCTCCTCTTTTGGGATAGAAGTGAACGCTAACGAAATCCAGATTCCCGGCTACCTGCTCTGAGTAGAAAAGTGGCTTGGCTTTTGGGAAGACGTGAACCCAGGGTATCACCCCTACCGTTATCATGTGATGGTCGTCGTTCTTTCGGATGGCCGCGACGAGCTTGTCGACCCAGGCCTTGGCGACCAGCTCCGGCGTGCGTCCTGCAAGGTCGAGCGTGATTCGCTGCACGTAGTACTTGCCTGCGAACTCGCCAGCCAGCCAATTATTCTCCTTTTTGTTCGCTCCGGGCAGGATGGGCTCGTTCATAAGGTCGTAACAAAACACAGCGGGGCTTTCAGTGCAAGTCTTTGCGACCGCCTTCCAGAACAGGGCCTGAACGTCCCAGCGTTTGGCCTGGCCCATCGCGTCGTACCATTGCGGCACGTCCTTCTTGTGGTAGCAGCCCAGCCCCGTAATGTCGAGGTAAAGCCGGGTTTGCTCGGCCAACTTGACGAGGTGCGCAAGCTGCTCAAAGGCCGCTTCGTTAGGTTCGTCCGGCGCGTTCATGAATTTCGCAATTTGCAAGTGAATCCGGACAACGTTGGCGCCGAGCGCTTTCATCTCCTTGAAGTCTTCCACAACAGTGGACCACTCTTGGTGCCAGTAGTCCTCGAGGAGGCGACCGGAATCGTCGCGGTCGTAGTTGAAGCCCCAGGCGACGAACTTAGCGCCCGATTCAGCACAGACGAAGCCGGTGCCGTCCTTGCTGGGGCGTATCAACTGAAGCTCGGCCTCAGCCGCTGGGGCGCCTGGCTGGGTGTCCCTGTTGCTATCCGTCGCACAAGAAAAATGGGTCAAGACTGCCGGCATTATCAGAAAGACTATCGCAAATGTGACGTGATACAGTTTTATGCCTGTGAGCATCCTTTTCATCCCAGCACCCAATTAGTGTATATACGGTTTCCGTATAACGAAAAGCCGACCGGCGGCGCGTATGCGGGTGGAGCCGGTGGTTCTTATTCGTATCCTTCGACTGAGCTCAGGACAGGTTGCGTATCTCGTGAAGCATATTTGGCTGATATTATGGTCGGGATTGTGGGGAAAGGCAAGGGAAATTTAGTGAATTAGAGAATTAGTGGATTAGAGATTAGTCGCTCGTGACTCGTGGCCCGGCGGACAGAAGACAGAGGACGGATGACGGATGACGGACGACGGAGAACGGATCTTCGATATTGATTATTTGGGGGAGATTGCCACGCCTTGGTTTATAAGATGTCCAATTTCTGCATGTATCCGTAAATTATCAATGCTTGCTATTTTTTAGAGGTCCGGCTACAATGTGAATGCGAAAGTTGAGAAATAAAGAATTTTTTGGAGTTCGACAATGATTAAAGTGCTGATTACAGACAAACTTGCACAGGAGGGAATTGACCTGCTCAATTCGACGGACGGCGTTGAAGCCGTTGTTAAAACCGGCATCGGTGAAAGTGAGCTCGCTAAGATTATCGGTAAATACGACGGCTTAATCGTTCGCAGCGGTACAAAAGTTACGGCTAAAGTCTTAGCCAATCCCGGCAAACTAAAGGGTATTGCACGAGCCGGCGTCGGCGTAGATAACATCGATATCCCGGAAGCGACCAGAAAAGGAATCTTAGTTATGAATACGCCCGGCGGCAATACGCTCAGTGCCGCAGAACATACGATGGCTCTAATACTTGCAATGAGCAGGAATGTTGTGCCGGCCTGCATCAGCTTAAAAGGCGGTGGCTGGGACAGAAAAAAATATATGGGCAACCAGCTGGACAACAAAGTTCTCGGCGTGATAGGATTAGGCAGAATCGGTATGGCCGTGGCGAAAATGGCAAATGGTTTCAATATGAAAATCTTAGGCTATGACCCCTTTGCCGCACCTACCGATGCAGAAAAACTCGGCATCGAAATAAGTGAGAGCATCGAAAGAATCTTCAAAGAGGCCGATTATATCAGCGTCCACGTGCCGAGAAATGAACAAACGCTGAATATGATTGACGCTGAACAAATCAAAATGATGAAGCCCACCGTCCGATTGGTGAACTGCGCACGGGGCGGAATTATCAACGAAGAGGCACTCTATAACGCCCTTGCCGAAAAGCGTATTGCCGGTGCGGCTCTGGACGTTTACCCTACGGAGCCGCCGGAGAATACGCGTTTCACTGAGTTTGAAAATTGCCTGGTTACGCCTCATTTAGGCGCCAGCACGCGGGAAGCCCAAATCGACGTTGCGGTCGAAGCCGCTCGAAACCTTGTTGATGCGATTGAGGGCGGCCCGGTTAGAAATGCTCTTAACGCTCCATCTACGGCTGGAGCGATGCCACCGATTGTGAGCCAGTATGCTGAACTTGCCCGGCGAATCGGTACACTCGTCAGCACCATTGCACCAGGGCGTATCAAGGACGTTGATGTCCAGTATCGCGGCTCAATTGCCGAGCTTGCCGTCGAGCCGGTAACTCTTAATTTTGCAATCGGCCTGCTGCAGCAGCATTTCGATATGCCCCTGAATATGGTCAATGTCGGCGTGCTTGCGAAAGAACGCGGCATAAGCATCGACGAGACGAAAAACACCGAGGCCAAAGACGTCGCCGCAAGTTTCAGCGCCAAAGTCGTTACCGATAAAGTTACCCGCACCGTAACCGGCTCGGTGTTCGGCGGTACTTTGCCGCGTATCATCGAAATCGACGGCTTCAATATAGAAATGACGCCGCAGGGTGCGGTTCTGGTCATCTTTAACGACGACAAGCCCGGCGTCATCGGCGTCGTCGGCACTGTTTGCGGCAAGCATAATATCAATATCTGCACGATGGGCGTCGGACAAAAGCCAGCGGAGCAAAAGGCAATTCTTGCCGTCAGTCTCGATAAGGAACCCGGCGCAGAAGTCATTCAAGAGATTAGCAAACTTGATTTCGTAAACGAAATTTATGTCTGCAAATTAGACTGATGCTCGATACTTCCGCCTTCGCTGAAGCTACGGCGGACAGGCGATACTTGTAACTCGTTGGGGGAGCAACGAACGGAGTCTTTGGCGTGGCTGAACAATTAATCATAAGTATCAGCGGAATGAGAGGCATCGTTGGTGAAAACCTCACTGCTTCTGTTGCCGCCGAGTATGGTTGTGCCTTCGGTACATTTCTAAAAGAGACTTCCGCCGGCGAAAACGAAAAACTATCGGTGTGTCTTGGCCGGGATTCTCGACCCAGCGGCGAAATGCTGAAATCAGCCGTTACAGAAGGATTGTGTAAAGTGGGAGTTGGCGTGATTGATTTAGGGCTTGTAACCACGCCCGGCGCAGGCATTATGGTAAGAGAACTTGGGTGCAGCGGTGGGGTAGTCGTTACCGCTTCGCACAATCCGGCCCAATATAATGGTATAAAATTGTTGCTCGGCAACGGCATCGCTCCGCCGGGCGACGCAACGGAGCAAATCAAGCAATACTTTTTCGGTAAACGTTTTACTCTTGCAGATTCGGCCAATTGCGGCCAGGTAACTTCTAACAACCAAACCGATGCCACTCACATCGCCAAAGTTCTGGCAATAGTTGATAAAGAAGCAATCAGCGCAAGAAAATTCACGGTCGTTCTGGACAGTGTCAACGGAGCAGGGGGGCGGGTTACGAAAAAGCTGCTCGCGAAACTTGGCTGCGTAGTTTCTGCGGTAAACGATGAGCCGACCGGCTTGTTCGCTCACGCCCCCGAACCAACCGCCGAAAATCTAACCGGCCTTTGTGAAGTAGTAAAAAACAAAGGGGCTGAAATCGGCTTTGGCCAGGACCCCGACGCCGACAGATTGGCAATTGTTGACGAAGCCGGAACCTATATCGGCGAAGAATATACACTTGCTCTGGCAGCGAAGTATATCTTCAGCAAGTGGCACGGCCATCTTGGCCGTGTATTCACGGGCTGGAAGCCCGTGCCACAGGCGGCAACAAATCTTTCGACGTCGAGGATGCTCGATGATATCGCCGAAAAGGCGGGCGGTCAGGTTGTCCGTACCGCTGTTGGCGAGGCCAATGTCGCCGCGGCAATGCTCGAACACAATTGCATTATTGGTGGAGAAGGCAGCGGCGGTGTAATTGATTTGCGAGTAAGTCCAATCCGCGACAGTCTCGTGGGTATTGCTCTTGTCCTTCAGTTAATGGCCGAGACGGGAAAAACGATAAGCCGGTTAGTCAGTGAAATCGGCGGCTATTATATGAGTAAAGATAAATTCGCCGCAGAACAAGCAGAAGCGCAGCGAATCTTAAAGTCGGCAAAAAAACGCTTCGCCGACGCGAAGCTCGACACTACCGACGGCTGCCGATTCGATTTTGACGATGGCTGGCTGCACCTGCGAGTTAGTAATACTGAGCCGGTAATGAGGATTATAGTTGAGGCAAAAGACCGAGGTACCGCACAAAAATATATCGATGCAGTTTTGAATATTCGCAAAGAAATACCGGGCTGAAAAAATGCACAATCAAAAAATGAAACTGGCGAATAAGAAAATAAGATTTGTTACAAATTTGAGCATCGCAGGTAACATTGTTCTCTCTGCTGTGAAGGTAGGGGTCGGTCTTTTTGCAGGGTCGATGGCTCTTGTTAATGATGGGATTCATTCGCTTTCCGATATGACTACAGATATTGCCGTTTTGTTAGGTATTCACTTCGGCTCAAAGCAGCCCGATGAGAGCCACCCATACGGACATGGTCGAATTGAAACTTTTGCAGCCGGTTTTATAGGCATAGTTTTAGCAGGTATTGGGGCGGTCATGATTTATCGTGCAGCCGTTGCCATTGCCGCAGGTAAATATAGAATTCTTGGTTTTATCGTGCTCTTTGTCGCGCTAATCTCAATTATCGTCAAAGAGCTGCTTTATATAATTACCAGGAGAGTGGCTGTTAAAACGCATAGCTCAGCTCTTTATGCAAATGCCTGGCACCATCGAAGCGATGCGTTAAGTTCGATTGCTGTTGTTATAGGTTTTGTGTCGCTTCGACTCGGTTTTAAGTACGGTGACCAGATGGCCGCCGTTGGCGTAGGTTTGATGGTGGTTCTGGTTGGTGTGCGGATAATGGGGGACTGTTTACGTGAACTTACCGAGGCGGCAGTAGATGCGGATACGATTGAGCGAATAAAACAAATAATCAACACCGAGCCTTCAGTACACCAATGGCACAAGCTGCGGAGCCGGACGGTCGGCAGAGAAGTTTTTCTCGACCTTCACATCCTTGTTGACCCCGGCTTGAACGTAGCCGGCGCCCACGAAATAGCCGAGAGTCTGGAAAGTGCTTTGCACGAGCAGATAACCCGCCCGGTCAATATTACCGTTCACATCGAGCCAGACGTTCCAGCACTGAGAAAATAGAAATCCGCGTTCTGTTTTTGAAACGGGCTTTCTGTTGTGATAACACACAACATTGAATAAAATGCTCTTCTTGTTGGGCTTGGCATTAGTTTAGAAAGGCGATTTGAAAAAATAAGGAAAGTAGGAACAACCTTTGGTAATGAAAAAAGCCGTTTTTATTTATTCGGAGGAGCTGGAGGAGTATCGTTATCCGCCGGAGCATCCGTTTAATACAATCCGGGCCCGGAAAACTCGAAAGATTCTAAACTCTATGGGTCTGCTGTCCGGCAGCGGCAGAAGCGAAGCAGCACCTGTCCCGGCCGAGAGAGTCGTTCTAAAGAAATTTCACTCAGCCCGCTACCTGCACGCATTGCAAACCGCCTCCAAAGGCAAGTGGGACAGCGAAGCGCTCAATATGGGATTAGGGACGCAGGATTGTCCCGTCTTCGAGGGACTATATGACTATGCGGTTCTGGCTGCCGGCGCTACACTTACCGCTGCAAATCTGATTCTATCAAACTCGGCTGATGTGGCATTTAATCCATCAGGCGGTTTTCATCACGCCGGGCCCGAACGCGCATCCGGCTTCTGCTATATCAACGACGTGGCCCTTGCCTGTATGATATTAGCTGAAGCCGGGAAGCGAGTTTTATATCTGGACGTGGACGTTCATCACGGCGACGGCGTTGCCTACGCATTTTACGACCGCTGCGATGTGATGACCATATCATTTCACGAGAACCCAAGGGCGCTGTTTCCCGGAACAGGATTCGAAGATGAAATCGGCAGCGGGGAGGGGGCGGGCTACTGTGTAAATGTCCCTCTTCCGATTGGCACTTATGACCAGGCGTATATGAAGGCATTTGAAACTATAGCTCTGCCGTTAATTACCGCTTTCAATCCGGACGTATTTGTTTTTGAGTTGGGGGCTGATGCCCTCGCAGGCGACCCTCTTGCGCACCTGTATTTGACTAACAATGTTTACGCCGACATCATCAACCATCTGTTAAGTTTCAGCAAACCCATCCTTGTAACCGGCGGCGGCGGATACAATGTCGATAATACCGTAAGAGCGTGGGCCGTTGCCTGGAGCATTCTCTGTGGTGGGGAAGCCGAACGCGACAGGGAACTGACAGTAAGCGCCCAACAGCGCGATACAGTAACACGTGCAATAAAAGCCACAATAGAAGCGGTCAAAGCGAATGTCTTTCACTTTCACAGCATCTAAATCATCACTGCGACCTGATAGAGCAAAAGCTGAAGTTGTTCAGGGAAAATTATCATTTGACAAAACAGCTTTTTGCAGGATATTGTTGATTTACTAAACATTAAAATTATGTTTTTTACATAGCACAAATGCACTTATTGCGAGAACACTATGACAAAAGACATTGAATTCATTATGAATCCGCGGTCAATTGCGGTGGTGGGAGCGACCAACCGGCCTGGCAGCGTGGGGCTTGCTGTGTTTCGCAATATCCTCGGTGCGGGGTTTCAGGGGGTGCTTTATCCGGTGAATCCCAAGGCGAAATCCGTTCATAGCGTGAAGGCCTATCCAAAGCTGGCGGACATTCCTGACGAAGTGGACCTGGCAGTCGTTATCGTTCCCGCCGAAATTGTTTGCTCTATACTGGAAGAGGCCGGCCAAAAGCAGGTCAAAGGCGCCATTGTCATTAGTGCCGGATTTAAGGAGGTAGGGGGGGATGGAGTAGAGCTGGAGAATCGTCTGAAAGAAGTGATTGCGAAATACGGCATCCGTATGGTGGGGCCCAACTGCCTTGGTGTCATCAATAACGAAGAGAGCGTTCGGATGAATGCCAGCTTCGCAACGAAGATGCCGAAAGCAGGAAACATCGCCTTCATTTCGCAGTCCGGTGCCCTTTGTACTGCGGTGCTCGATTATGCAGAAGGCAGGAACATCGGATTCTCAAAATTCATCAGCTTCGGGAACAAAGCCGATGTAAGTGAGGTAGAGCTGCTGCGCTATCTCAAAGATGACCCGGATACGGATGTAATTCTTATGTATCTGGAGGACATTACTAACGGTCGGGCGTTTCTTGAGACGGCAAGGGAAATCACGTGGGATGCCCGCAAGCCCATGCTCGCCATCAAGTCCGGTCGCTCTGCTGAGGGCGCTCGTGCAGCCGCCTCTCATACCGGTTCTCTGGCTGGCTCCGATAACGCCTATGATGCTATTTTTTATCAGAGCGGCATCCTGCGGGTGGAGGGCATCGGCGAGCTCTTCAACCGTGCCGTTGCCTTCTCCAAACAGCCGATACCAAAGGGCAACCGCATCGCCATCGTTACCAATGCCGGAGGGCCGGGCATTATGGCTACGGATGCGGCCATTCGGCACAATCTGAAGATTGCCACTCTATCGGAAGAAACAAAAAAGAAGTTAAAACAAGAGCTTCCACCAACTGCCAGCATCGAGAATCCCGTTGATGTGATTGGAGACGCCACGCACGAGCGTTACGAAGCGGCCATTCGCCACATTCTTATGGACGAAAATGTGGATGGTGCCATCGTAATACTCAGCCCTCAGGCCATGATAGACATCCTGGAGACGGCCCAGATCGTCCCAGCCGTGGTGAAGGGTATTGATAAACCGGTGCTCTGCTCATTTATGGGTATTGTCGATGTTTCCGAGGGCGTCAGATATCTGGAAAAGCACGGCATCCCGAATTATGCTTTTCCCGAGGCAGCAGTCAGGTCAATGGCATCGATGGCCTTTTACGGAAACCTGCTGAGTCTCGAGAGAAGAGAGGTGCGGAGAGTGGCTGCGGACCGTGACACTGCCACTGTGGTCATAAAAAAGAAGCTTGCCGGCAGGGACAAATATTACATGTCTGAAAAAGAAGCGAACGAAATTCTTCAGTGTTACGGGTTCCCGGTTTTGAAGAGTGTTCTGTTGAAAGATTCATCCGATGTGGATGAAGCAGCGGAGGAGCTCGTCTTTCCGGTGGCAATGAAGATTAGTTCTGCGGACATTGTCCACAAGTTTGATGCGGGAGGTGTTCGGCTGAAAATCAAGACGAAGGAGGAGGCGCGAAAGGCCTTTGAAGATATTATTGAAAATGCAAAAAGGTTTAAGCCCTCGGCAAAAATTGATGGTGTCATCATAGAGAGGATGGCCAGGCGTGGAGTTGAAATCATCCTCGGGGCCGTCAGGGACCCCAAGTTCGGGCCAATCTGCATGTTCGGCCTCGGGGGGACATTTGTCGAGGCGATGAAGGATGTTACTTTCCGGCTGGCTCCTATGTGGGAGATAAGTGCGGAGATTATGATACGGACCATCAAGGCATACGGTGTTCTCAAGGGGGTCCGTGGAGCACCGCCCTGCGACATCGACGCCATCAAAGACTGCATTCTTCGACTTTCTCAGATGGTCACTGAACACCCTGAGATAGCCGAGCTGGATATCAATCCGCTGATTGTCTATCCCGAAGGAGAAGGATGTGTGGTGGCGGACAGCAGGATTCTTCTGAAAAATCCAGCGTAGTATTAAAACCCCTCTTTCAGATTTGGCCAAGTGTACACGTGGCGATGCCTGCTCCGCGCTGATTGTATAAGCGTTGCGCTAGTTTAATAAGCGATGGATTTTAGTGGATTTTCTTTAATATTTATTCTATTGTGTGACGAAAACTTATAAGCGACGGTGGTATTGATGTTCTGAGCATAAGCCAGGGAGATTTGTGTAACTTATGAGGTAACAATGGGTTGTGTTCGGCAGCGGAGACGGGAGGTTCGAATCCTGTCTCCCCGATTTTTTGCTGGTCGGAAATTATTATGCCTATTTATGAGTATAAATGCGGTAAGTGCGGCAAGATAAATGAGTTTCTGGAAAATTCCTCCAGCAGGCCGAGCAGAAGGTGTGCTTACTGCGGCAGCAAAAAATTGGAGAAGCAGTTCTCTATATTCACGCCCGGCGTCAAGGCGGGTGACTCGAAGCGCTGCCAGGGATGCAGCGATAATACTTGCCCATATACGGGAGATTAAGAATTCGGAGCTGGCCTACAAGGAGGCAAAAAATAAATGAACGTGAAAAAGGGCGGCTACAACTTCAATGCAATAGAAAAAAAATGGCAGCAGTTGTGGCAAGGGCGTAAAACATTCAAAGCAAACGACTGCGATGATTCCAAGCCCAAATATTATGTGCTGGATATGTTTCCTTACCCCAGCGCTGCCGGTCTGCACGTTGGCCATCCTGAAGGTTATACCGCAAGCGATATAGTCACCCGGTATAAACGAATGAAAGGATTCAATGTCCTGCATCCTATGGGCTGGGACGCATTCGGCCTGCCGGCAGAACAGTATGCCGTTGAGACCGGCACCCAACCCGCAGAAACGACGCAGAGAAACATCGAGAGTATGCGCAGGCAAATCGAGTCGCTTGGATTCAGCTATGACTGGGACCGGGAAGTTAATACTACCGACCCGAATTATTACAGGTGGACACAATGGATATTTCTGAAATTCTTCAACAGCTATTTTGATGACGCTGAGCGGAAAGCAAAACCAATAGAACAACTTCCTATTCCCGAAGGCCTGAGCGAAAATGAAAAACGCCGGTACATAGATGACCATCGTCTTGCGTATGAAGCTGAGGTTCCTGTTAACTGGTGTCCGGCGCTGGGAACGGTCTTGGCAAATGAGGAGATAGTAAGCGGAGTTAGCGAACGCGGCGGACATCCTGTAATCAGAAAGCCGATGCGGCAGTGGATGCTGCGAATAACAAAGTATGCTGAAAGACTGCTCGAAGATTTATCTGAAGTGGACTGGCCGGAATCGATAAAGAAATTGCAAATCGATTGGATAGGCAAAAGCATAGGGGCCGACGTCGATTTCAAAGTCGATGGCTTTGATGAGACCATTCGTGTTTTCACCACTCGTCCCGACACATTGTTTGGTGCTACGTATATGGTATTAGCTCCTGAGCACCCCCTTGTAGATAAAATCACAAGCGAGAAAAGGAAGGCGGATGTCCAAAGGTATCGTGAAGAAGCTGCGCGTAAGAGTGATTTGGACAGAACTGATTTAGCTAAAGAAAAAACCGGTGAGCCGATTGGCGCTTATGCAATAAATCCGGCCAACAACGAAAAGGTTCCAATCTGGATAAGTGATTACGTCTTGATTACTTATGGCACCGGTGCGATTATGGCGGTGCCGGCCCACGACGAAAGAGACTTTGAATTCGCAAAAGAATTTGAACTGCCGATTATCCCGGTCGTTGAACCTGATGACGGCGAACAAGCTGAGCTGGTCAAGCAGGCTAAGGCGTGCTTCGTCGGTGATGGCAGGGCAATAAATAGCGGGCAGTTCAACGGTCTGACAACGGCAGAATTCAAAGAGCAGATTACAAACTGGCTTAGTGAAAGGGGACTTGGGAGAAAAGCTGTCAATTATAAGCTGCGTGACTGGCTTTTCAGCAGACAGCGTTACTGGGGTGAGCCGTTCCCGATTTTGCACACCGAAGATGGCTGCGTCATCGGGCTTTCGGAAGAAGATTTGCCTTTAGAGCTGCCGGTGGTTAAAAACTATAAGCCGGCGGGGACAGGTGAGTCGCCGTTAGCCAATATTGACGATTGGGTCAATGTAACATTGGCCGATGGCTCAAAAGCGAAACGCGAAACGAACACAATGCCTCAATGGGCTGGCAGCTGCTGGTATTATCTGCGATACCTCGACCCAGATAATGACCAGCAAGGCTGGGACGCGGAGAAGGAAAAATACTGGATGCCCGTTGATTTGTATATCGGCGGTGCCGAACATGCGGTGCTGCACCTTTTGTATTCGCGATTCTGGCATAAGCTTCTCTACGACCTGGGCTATGTTAGTACCAAAGAGCCGTTCAAGAAGCTTGTCAATCAGGGAATGATTCTCGGTGAAGACGGCCAGAAGATGAGCAAGTCCCGCGGCAATGTAATCAACCCCGATAGGGTCATTGCCGATTATGGTGCCGATTCGATGCGTCTTTATGAAATGTTTATGGGGCCCCTGGAGGCAATCAAGCCGTGGAATATGCAGGGGGTGGAAGGCGTGCATCGGTTTTTGCAAAAGGCCTGGCGAATGGTTGTTGACGAGGATACAGGCGAGCTTGCCGAGGCGGTGAAAGAAGCACAGGCGGACGAGGAAACGCTGAGACTGCTGAATCAGACGATAAAAAAAGTCGGCGATGATATAGAAAATTTCAGATTCAATACGGCGATAAGCGCGATGATGATTTTTGTAAATCACCTCAGCAAACAAGCAGTCAGGCCCAAATCGGTCGTCGAGAAATTCGTTCTGATTCTTGCTCCGTTCGCACCTCATATTGCTGAGGAACTCCGGGAGAAATTGGGCCATACCGATACCGTGGCTTACGAGCCCTGGCCTGAATACGACAAGGAGCTTATCAAAGAAAAAGAAATTGAATTGGCGGTGCAGGTCAACGGCAAAATAAAGGACAGAATAGTCGTCGCCGCCGAGGCGGACGAAGAGCAGATAAAGCAAAAAGTGCTCGGCAGCAAAAAGGTAATTACTGCAATGGCCGGTAAAGAGGCCAGGAAAATCATCGTTGTTAAACCAAGAATAGTAAGCATAATCACCTGATCATAGTCAGTTATCTATTGATGTGTACCGAAATTGAAGCAAAACTAAAGGTTGATTCGCATAAAGAGATAAAGCGTAAGTTAGCTGAACTCGGTGCTGGATTTTTAGAAGAGCAGTTGCAGACAGATTACTATTTTGATGATGTGAACACGACCTTAGCCAAAGGCGATAAATGTCTTCGGCTGCGGCGACAAATGGTAGGCAAAAGCGAGAGATTCTTTTTAACTTATAAAGGTGCCAAAGAAAAAAGCAACTTCAAAAAAAGGCGGGAGATAGAAATTGAAGTCGGAGACGCCGATTCAGCCCGGAAGCTGCTTTCGGCACTCGGATATAAAAAGGTACTGGTTTTTGAAAAAAAGCGTCGGATTTGGCGGCTCGGTGAGTGCATTGTTGCTCTGGATGAGCTGCCGTTGTTAGGTGATTTTGTGGAAATAGAAGGACCCGACGGTGAAAGAATCGCTGATGCGCAAAGAAATTTAGGGCTGGCAAACTTGCCGCATATCGAAGAAAGTTATGCGTTTTTGATGGATGAAAAGCTTCGTCAGCTCGGCAAGGAGGAAAGAAAAGTTTTTTTTGAAAGCCCGGGGTCGCAATTATGAAGCCGGATGATGGCTATATTGACTATATCGTGAACCCCAAGTCCGGTGCCAGCAGCAGCAAGCTGACCGGCCGGCAGTTTCAGGAATACCTTGTCAAAAAAGGGTTCGACGTCAGGGTCAGTCTGACCGCCTCCCTGGACAATGCCTGCGAATTGGCCACGGACGCAGCGGTCGATTACGATTGTGCAATGGTTGTTGTTGCCGGCGGTGACGGTACCGTTAGAGAGGTTGCACACGGCCTGGAAGGTAGTGACAAACCGCTGCTGGTAGTGCCCTGCGGGACGGAAAATTTGCTGGCAAATGAATTCGGTTTTGATGAAAAATTAAAAACAATAATAAGGACATTCGAGGCAGGGTACATTCGGCCTCTGGACCTCGGAAGTGCAAATGGGAAATGCTTTACTTCCATAGCCGGTTTTGGGTTTGACGGCCAGATAGTCAAACGGGTCAGCGAGCAGCGAAAGGGACATCACATAGATTACCTTGATTACGTTTGGCCGATATGGCGAACATTCTGGACTTATAAATTCGGTGCAATGAAGGTAGAAGTAGATGGGGAAGAGATTTTTAACGGTCGCGGATTGGTTTTTGTTGGAAATATTTCAAGATACGCGATGGGACTTCAGATATTGCACCATGCTGATTTCGGTGATGGGCTGCTGGATGTGTGTATTTATAAATGTGCGTCTCGAGTGCATCTGGTAAAGCATTCGGTGATGACAATTTTGAAACAGCATGCCTACGGTGCTGATGTTATTTATCGTCAGGGCAAAAACATTACTGTAAGCTCTGAGAGTGCCCGTATAGAGACTGAAATTGACGGTGACCCGGGGCCGGATTTGCCGATGGAAATTACGGTGATACCGCAGGCCGTCAATGTGATGGTGCCGGAAGGTGCCAAGCCGGCAGGGATAAGAACAAGAATCATTAGAGCAATAGGATAATTTAAAGTGCCTAAAGTCTGGAGTGTCTAAAGTGCCTAAAGTTAAGTCAATCAGGTTTTGTTGTGTTGCTGTAACTTTAGCTTACTTTAGGCACTTTAGTTCACTTTAGGCACTTTAGAACGAGATATGAATAAAGTAAATTTCAAAATTGGTGATGTCGAAATTGGTCTGGATGCGCCATTGTTTGTAATGGCGGGGCCTTGCGTTATTGAAAGCAAAGACATTTGTCTGAATATTGCAAATAGACTTGTCGATATTGGTCAGAGGGTGAACGTAGGAATGATTTTCAAGGCGAGTTTTGACAAGGCCAATCGCAGCAGCATATCCAGCTTTCGCGGTCCTGGTCTGGAGAAGGGTCTGGAGATTCTTTCGGCGGTTCGTCGCGTAACTGGCCTGCCTGTTATGACCGATGTGCACGAGCCGGCCCAGGCTGCTGTTGCCTCCGAGGTTGTCGATTGCCTGCAGGTCCCTGCTTTTCTGTGCAGACAGACAGATTTGCTTTGTGCCTGCGGGCGAACGGGCAAACCTGTAAATATAAAGAAAGGCCAGTTTCTCTCGCCTGCTGAGATGAAAAATGTGGTTGAGAAGATTCGTGCCTGCGGTAATGAAAAAATTATACTTACCGAACGTGGCACATTTTTTGGCTACAATCGGCTGGTCAATGATATGACGAGCATCGAGACTATGAAAAAGCTGGGGCATCCGGTCGTTTTCGATGCGACCCACAGCACGCAACAGCCCGGGGGACTCGGCAATGCAAGCGCAGGCCGGCGAGAAATGGCTCCGATACTTGCAAGAGCTGCGATTGCGGCCGGTGCGAACGGGCTTTTTATCGAAGTCCATACCGAGCCGGAAAAAGCAAAATCGGACGCCGGCTGCATTATGCCGATAGACTGGCTCGAAAATTTATTAGGCGTGTGCAAAAAAATATTCGAGCTCGTACGCGGATGAAAAAAGTGGCTGAGGAGAAAAAATATTTGTATGGCCCGGTGCCTTCGCGAAGGCTGGGGCGAAGTCTGGGCGTTGATATCGTGCCGTTTAAAGTCTGCACGCTGGATTGTATTTATTGCCAGCTTGGCAGAACCACTGAGAAGACCATAGAACGTAAGGACTATTTCGATGTTGAGGTGGTTTTGGCTGAGCTAAGAGAGAGACTTGTCCTGAGCGAAGCGAAGGAACTGGCTTACAGAAAAAAAGAGATTCTTCGCTGCGCTCAGAATGACAAAAGCGCCATCGCTGATTTTATCACTATCAGCGGTTCCGGCGAGCCGACGCTGAATGCCGGATTAGGTCAGCTTATAGAAGGGATAAAAAAAATTACTAATATACCAGTTGCTGTTTTGACCAACGGGACACTCTTAATAGACAAATCAGTTCGAGCGGCCTGTGCAAAGGCCGATGTGGTGATGCCTTCTCTTGATGCCGGTGACGAACAAACTTTTCAGAAGGTAAATCGTCCACATAAAGGTATCAGTATTGAAAACCTGATTGGGGGATTATGCGCCTTTAGAAATGAGTTTTCCGGCCGGATGTGGCTTGAGGTTTTTTTTGTCGAAGGGTTAAATACCGATGCCGAGCAAATTGGCAAAATCAAGGATGCCATAGAAGTTATTCGGCCGGATAAGGTCCAGCTTAATACAGCCGTACGACCTACGGCGAACGCCGGCGTCAAAAGAGTGGACGCCGAAAAGCTGCAACTCATATCTGAAGAGCTGGGGGGAAAATGCGAGGTTGTGGCCGATTTCTCCTACCAACGCTGCACCGGCCATATTGGGAGTAAAGCTGAAGATGTGTTATCAATGCTGAAACGCAGGCCTTGCTCGCTAAATGATATATGTTCAGGCCTGGGTATCGGCCGCAATGAAGCGTTAAAATATATCAGTCATTTCCAACAGGGGGGCCTTGTGTATTCCGAGGAAAAGGGCGGAATACTCTTCTTCAAAGCAAATTAGACGCAAATAAACACGGGGTAATAAATTTGTGTGAATTTGTGGATAATTTGTCAATACTCGCGTTCAATTTGTAAAGGTGGGGGGCTTATTGGCCGATAAAAGTGCTGTGGCGTTTCCCAAAGTGTTAATTCTGCCGCATTTGTAGGGGAAATCGAAGTTTCGCTTTAGTAAATTGCTTTTAGACCGATAAAGAGTACAGGTGTTTATACAGAAGCACGTGGCAGATATTTTGGGGTCCTGAGCGAAGCGAAGAATGACGAAAACGAGTGATGAAAAAAACGATGCGACAACTGGTTTTGAACAAGGGAGCAGAGAAGTTTATATTTCGTTACGAGAACGGCCGCGAAGATAAACTTCTGGATGCTCTGATTGAACAGGCAAAGGATAAACGGACGGATTTCGATTGGTTTGATGCAGCGGTACTGAGTTTCAAACTGACGCAGTCGCTTATTGGCCAGGCAGACGAGTTGCTACGTGAAAATACGGATGCGCAAATTCACGTGAATTAGTGAAAGTGAGTGAATGTAATTGAAGTTTTGAACGGGCTCTGTTTTGCAATAATCTGCAAAACGAGAATCCAAAAGTTAAGATAACCTTTGGTTTTTATCTAATAGGGCGTGGGGGAGCCCACAAGTGTGGGGGAGCCCACAAGTATTGAAGGTAGGTGCATTATGAAAGATAGTGTGATTGTCCAAGATTTCCTGAATTACTTGAGATTTGAAAAGCGGTTCTCCGAACACACAGCCAAGTGTTACGGTGCCGACCTGAGCCAGTTTGGTGAGTTTCTGATTGGTGCTTCCGCGGGTAGTCCGCCGGCTGATGAGCCGATTTCATTGCCTCAGCAGCAGGGCGGCCCAGCTACAGCGGTGGCAACACAGACTAAGCCCAGAGTTGACCAGTTACTTGTTTCACTGGAGACGGATACCGTCAGAGCGTATCTGGCTTTCTTAAATGAGAAGCAATATTCCAAAACGACCATAGCTCGTAAACTTGCCACGCTGCGAAGCTTTTACAAGTTCCTCGTCAAAAGAAACCAAATTAGCTCCAATCCGGTTACGGTAGTTAGAACCCCCAAGCAAGAGAAGAAACTGCCGCGGTTTCTTGAATACGAAGAAGTAAAGAGGTTGCTCGAAACACCGCCAATGGATAACTGGCTGGGCGCAAGAGATAGAGCTATTCTGGAGACGCTTTACAGCACCGGTATAAGAGTTAGTGAGCTTGTGGCGTTAAATATGGATGATATAGACTTCTTAGGCGAGGTCGTTCATATCAGAGGCAAAGGCAAAAAGGAAAGAATTGCGCCTATCGGCTCATCTGCTTTGCAGGTTATTCAGTACTATATGGAGTTCAGGAACAAACGAGCGCAGAGCAACAGTAATTTTGACTCGAAAGTCCTGTTCGTGAACAAGCACGGCCGACGTCTCAGTACCCGCAGCGTCCGTCGTAAGATGGACAAATATCTTAAAATGGCCGGGCTTGACCCGGCAATCAGCCCACATACCCTGCGCCATAGTTTTGCAACGCATATGTTAAACAACGGCGCGGATTTAAGAAGCGTTCAGGAATTGCTCGGACATCAGTCACTATCAACCACGCAGGTTTACACACATCTTACTACAAGAAAACTAAAAGAGGTCTATCAAAACGCTCATCCAAGAGAGGAGCACCAAACGCAATAATTCGCAGGGGTAAGGGTGAATGATTGGCCGTGGATAAAAAAGCCGCTTCGAAAAGCGGCTTTTTTTCTAAGGGGAAAAGAAGGCTGGAACCCGGCCAACTACATGCAGGGATGACATTTCGATTTACAATTTCCCACTGGCGACTTATTATTGAATGATTGAGATTAGCGGGCACCGCTTCAGGACGCTGGCAATGATGTGGAGATAAAGAATCTGGGAACGAAAATATTTGAAAGGATTGGGAAATGAAGAAGGTATTTAAAGCTCTGCGTATTGTTTTGTTGGCAATTCTGGTTTTGGTTATTGCTGCTTTGGTGGTGATTGACCTTTTTGCTGAGCGTGCTGTAAAAATAGGTATTGAAGCGGCGGCGACTAAAACCTTAAATGTCGGGGTGAGCATTGATGAGGTGGACCTGTCCATTATGGGCGGTAAACTCGGCATTAAAAATCTCTCGATTAATAATCCGGCGGGTTACCAACACGATAAACTGCTTGAACTGAAGGACGGCGAAATTCAGGTTGATGTAAAGTCGCTTTTGAGTGATGTGGTTAATATAAGAGAAATCAAACTGGATGGTGTAAGTGTTGTTCTTGAACAAAGGGGCCTTTCCAACAACCTCCAGGATATAATAAAGACAATATCTGCCAGGTCAAAAGCCAAAGGTGAACCTCAGAGGCCGGGGAAGAAGCTGCATATAGACAATCTCGAGATTACCAACGTGGTGGTTAAAGTGAAACTGCTGCCTGTCCCGGGAAAGATAGATACCATTTCACTAAAGCTTTCGCCTATCAAGATGACTGATTTAGGCAGTGACAATAAGTTAGACACGGCTGTCTTGTCTGGTAAGATTTTATTAGCCATTGCAGATGGCATAGCTAAACAAGGTGTTGGAGTCCTGCCGAAGGAGATAGTCAACCCAATGAAATCGACTTTGGACAAAACTTTAGGCCTGGGCAAAACTGTTTCTAAAGAAGGTGAAAAGCTTATTGAAACAGGCAAAGATGTTGGGAAGGAGCTTGTCGAGGGCTTCAAAGGTCTGCTAAAGCCCAAGAAAGAAGAATAATTTCGCAATTGGTGGGTCGCTTTGGTGCTCGCAATGAACCCGCACCAAATTACCCCGCACTAATGAGACGTGAGTTCGCACTCAATTCGTGCGGGACACAGCGGCAAGAAGCTATTTGGTACGGGGCGGGCAAAATGGATTCCCGGCCGCGTGGGGACGAGGTTCTGAGTGAGTCGTAGAACTAAAGTTTCAGAAAAAAGAGTAAAGTTGTCTGACGAAGAATTGTGTGAGGCTGTCAGGCGGACATCAGGGGTGATAGATGCGCGCATAGTCTCTCCCTCAGAGGTAGAGACAGCAGCCTGGGTGCGTTTAAAGTGTCAGTTTGGATGCGGATGCTACGGTCAATGCCTGGTTTGCCCTCCCTTTACACCGACACCGGCAGAGATGCGTAAGGTCCTGGATGCTTATCGTCGAGCGGTGCTGATACACTTTGATACAGAAGCAGACGTAAAAGCAATAGTTGCTGAGCTTGAGCGAAGTATTTTTCTTCGGGGTGCCTGGAAAGCTTTCGGTCTTGGTGCCGGGCCGTGCTATTTTTGTAAGGACTGTCCTGTGGAAGAAGGACAATGTCAATATCCTGAACGGGCGCGGCCGGCAATGGAAGCGTGCGGGATCGATGTTTTCTCTACAGTGAGAAAAGCAGGCCTTCCTATAGAGGTTGTTCGAACACGGCGTCAGTGTCCCAATTATTACGGACTGATACTCGTCGACTAAGCTCCAGAGGCCAAAGAAAATTTAATAAGGTGCTTGATATGATAGTTTTGCTGACGGACTTCGGGCAAAGTGAATATGTGGGGGTGATGAAGGGCGTGGTTTATAGTATTGCCAGCGATGCGAAGATAGTTGATTTGTGCCATAGCATCTCGCCTCAAAGCATCATCGAAGCTTCGTGGCTGCTTAAAAATAATTACAAATACTTTCCGGAAGGCGCAACGTTTTGCTGCGTAGTTGACCCTGGTGTTGGTACGGAAAGAAAAGCGGTAGGAGTGAAAACAGATAAATACTATTTTGTCGGGCCTGATAATGGCCTGCTCTGGGAAACACTTGCCGAGCAGAAAATAATCGATATAAGGGAGATTGCCATTCCCAAAGATGCGAGCCGAACGTTTCACGGCAGAGATGTGTTTGCAAAGGCGGCTGCGAATATTGATACGGGTAATTTTGATGAGTTAGGCGAAAAAATAAGTGAGATAGAAAAATTGGAACTTTACAAAGAAGAAAGGAAAGGAATAGTCGTCAGAATCGATAGATTCGGAAATGTCGTAACCAATCTGGCGAAGCAAAAGAAGGATAAGTATTCTGTGGAAATAGCCGAAAAAGAATATACGATGAGATACTGTCCGAATTATTATACAGCAAAAGAAGGCGAATTATTCCTGGTAGAGGGCTCAAACAATACGTTGGAGATTAGCTTAAAAAACGGAAATGCCAACGATAAATTGAATGTAAAAACAGGAGAAAAAGTAAAAATATCATAAGAATTTCGAGGTAAGCGGCGGGCATTTTCAATTGATTATTGACTGTTGACCGGTGATAATTGATGGCGAGTGGTTCCGGCAGGCGTATCGGTACGGGGGAAAGTTAAGGAGAATCAATAATGAATTTGGTGTTATTTATCACGAATTTGGCGTTATTTATCGCGGTGCTTGTCATATCGTTTGTTGTTGTAAGAATAGGTGCGATTGCGTTCCAGCTGACAGGCCTTGAGTGGTCGTTAGCAAAGTTTCAGGCACTGTCGTGTTTTACGGCAACGGGATTTACAACAAAAGAAGCTGAATTGATTACCGGCAATCCCCAAAGACGGCGTATTGCTACGGTCCTTATAGTTTTAGGTCATGCAGGCCTTGTTACTATGATTGCGACTTTTGCCAACTCGCTGAACCCCCGGACTATAGCAGGGCAAATGGAAGTTCCTTTTTTGAAATCCATTCCGGTCGGTGCGCTGCCGTGGATAAATTTGACAGTTATTGCGGCTGCGATATACATCACTTATAAGGTTTTTACCAATACGAAATTCGCTCGGAGACTAACAAATGTTCTAAGGGCCCGTATTGTAAAGAGAGAGCTTATTAAACCTGTTTCCTGCGAAGAACTCATAGTGGCGACCGGTGGCTATGGGGTTTCTAAGATAAAAATCCGTGAAGACCACCCCGTATTGGATAAAGCACTTTCCGAATCCGAGCTGAAAAAGCATGATATCATGGTTCTGGCGATAATTCGAGCCGATAGAACCATGCCCAACCCTCTCGCAGATACCAAAATTCTTTCGGGCGACGAGCTTATATGCTTTGGGAAGTTAGAAAGCATCAGAAAGAAATTTGTCTGATTTCTGAATAACAAATCAGTGAGACACTCCAAAAAGAAAGATGTTCGAGAACGCCGGCAATGACGTATTCATATTGCGTTGAGTGTGATGCGTATTGTGGAGGGCTATCAGGGAGGTTGACATCGGGAGCGGCAGGGGGTATGATTTGCAGCAAAGTGGTTTTATTTTCGGAGCGGATAAAATGGCCGAAACAAAAAGAAGCTGGGAAAAGCGGCTTGCGGGTGAGCCGGATGAGCTGACGGTTGATTTTGTAGAGTCGCTGTCTGTAGACAGACGACTTTATAAATATGATATTGTCGGCTCAATTGCTCATTCGCAAATGTTGGCTGAACAAAAGCTGATTACCAAAGACGAGTTGAAAGCGATTAAAGGCGGGCTTATCGAAATATCCCGGGAAATCGAAAGGGGACAGTTCGAATTCGCAAAGAAGTATGAAGATATTCACCTGGCTATCGAGGCGGCACTGGTAGCGAAAATCGGTGAGGCGGGTAAGAAACTTCATACGGGCAGAAGCCGCAACGACCAGGTTGCCACAGATATTCGGCTGTGGATGCGAGATGCGATAGAGATTCTGCAGGCGAAGCTGAACGGCCTTCAAAGGGCGTTCGTTAAATTGGCGGGTAAATATACTGAAGGTGTGATGCCGGGTTATACCCATCTTCAGCGTGCTCAGCCGATAGTTATCGCTTCTTACTTGTTAAGTTTTGTGGAGCAGTTCGAGCGTGACATTACTCGGCTGAAAAACTGTAGTGAGCTGCTTAATATTTCGCCGTTGGGCTGTGGTGCTGTGGCCGGCTCAACGCTGCCGTTAGAGAGAAAGAGTACGGCAAAGCGATTGGGTTTTGCGGACATCAGCTATAACAGTATTGATGCTGTAAGCGACAGGGACTTTTGTGCGGAATTTATTTTCGATTGCGCACTTATTGCTACGCATCTGTCCCGATTGGCTGAGGACTGGATAATTTATTCGTCGGATGAATTCGGGTTTGTGCGGATTGATGATAGCTATTGCACATCGTCAAGTATGATGCCGCAGAAGCGTAATCCGGATGTGCTCGAGCTGATTCGCGGCAAGACGGCTTCGGTTTATGGCTCATTGATTGCGATACTGACGATTCTAAAGGGTCAGCCGTCGGGCTATAATCGCGATTTGCAGGAAGATAAGATTCATATCTTTTCTGCGAGTGACACGGTCAAGGCCTCATTGGATATGGCGCAAGCGATTGTCTCGCATACGAAGTTTAATACGAAGAAAATTTCGGCCGGGCTGGAAGAAGGATTCTTGGATGCCACTGCCCTGGCTGAGTATCTGGTTGGAAAGGGCGTTGCTTTCCGCGAGGCGCACGGGATTGTCGGGTCATTGGTTGCTTACTGCGAGAAGGCAAACAAGAAATTAGCCGAGCTTAGTCTGGACGAGCTCAAAAAGTATTCGGCCTCGATTGAGCCGGATGTGTATGAAAATCTCGGTGCAGTAAATGTTGTAAATAAGTATGCTACCGAGGGCGCAGCCGGGCCGAAGCAGGCGAAAGAACAGATTGCATATTGGAACAAACAGTTGGCAGAGTGATGAGTGTGAGTGAAGATGAAATAACCGCGTGGTTTGCCGGCAAAAGCAAATTAGCCGCGGCGGATTTTCCCATCGGCATTGGTGACGATATGGCGCAGATTCAGTTGGGGGACGATACGTGCGTTTTTATCACCACGGATATGCTGCTGGACGGCGTGCACTTCGACCTGCAACAAGCGACTTTAGAACAAGTGGGATATAAAGCGATGGCGGTGAGTCTGAGCGATTGTGCGGCAATGGCAACGGTGCCGGTTGCTGCGGTTGTATCTGTTGCGCTGCCAGAAGGGTTCGGCGAGGAAGAATTAAAGCAGCTTCATTCAGGGATTACCATCGCGGGTGAGAAGTTTGGCTGTGCGCTTGTGGGCGGTGATATTACGAGGTGGGGTGATAAAAGTCCGTTTGCAATAAGCGTGGCGATGTTCAGCAGGAAAGCGGGGAATGAACCCATTAAGCGGTCAGGCGCGAGGGTTGGTGATGGTATCTGCGTAACCGGCTCGCTGGGCGGTGCAGGCGGCGGAAAACACCTGGAATTTGAGCCGAGGGTTAAAGAGGCAATAAAAATCGCTCAAATGGTAAGGGTGAATGCAATGATTGATATAAGCGATGGGCTCAGCAGTGATTTGAACCGAATCTGCCGAGCGAGCGGGGTGGGGGCTATTATCGACGTGGAGCGGATTCCGATATCGGATGAAGCAAAAAGAAGTGAGGAGCCGCTGAATTCAGCGTTAAACGACGGCGAAGATTTTGAATTGCTTTTTACACTTTGTGAAAAAGAATGTCAGAGATTATTGAAGAAGTGGGATGGGCCGGTGCCGATTACGCAAATCGGCACAATTACCGAGACTAAAAAGATGCAGATAAAGATGCCCGATGGCCGGATTAGCGATTTGGAAGCCAGGGGGTACGACCATTTGAAAGGAAGGTGTGAATTATGAGATGTCGATTATTGTTTAGCTGGATGATTGGATTTTCACTGCTTTTTGCTCCCACCGACGTTGTGTCAGGTGTGGAAAAATTGGGCCGAGGATTGGTGGCGCTGGAGCGCGAAGACGGCTCGGTATTTTTGAGCTGGCGCCTGCTGGAAACCGACCCTGAAGATATTGCCTTTGAAATTAGACGCCGTGGTCTTGAATTAGCTTTAGATCGAGCAACTGATTTAACCAGAGGTCAGCCATATCAACCGACAAACTTTGTAGATAAAACGGCAGAGAAAGATAAAGTATATCTCTATGATCTACGTAAGTATAGCAGGAAAAGGATGCTGGAGCCATCTGCCTTGTTAGGAAGAGTTACCATTCTGCTGACGGGGCGTGCTAAGCCGTACGTTAGCATTGCGCTGAAGGGCGATTATGATTTTCAGAAGGTGGGTATCGGCGACCTGGATGGGGACGGCGTATATGAATACGTTATCAAGCAGCCGAATTTCAATACTGACCCTTATCAGCGTCCGGGCTACTGGAAACGCAGCACCACGACCTATAAGCTCGAAGCGTATCGTTTGGACGGCACGATGATGTGGCGGTACGATATGGGCTGGTCTATCGAGGCGGGGATATGGTATTCGCCGTGGATTGTCTATGACGTCGATGGGGACGGCAAAGCTGAAGTGTATTGCAAGGCCGGTGTTGGAGACCCGCGGGAGGAAGCCGGGCACGTCAAAAGCGGACCTGAATATCTGGTCAAGATTGACGGCCAAACCGGTGAAGTTGTGGCCAAGACTGACTGGCTTAGCAGGGACGGATTTCCCAGTTACAACTATTACTGCCGCAATTTCCTTACGGTGGCGTATCTTGACGGTAAGAAGCCGTCACTGATTATGCAGCGAGGCACCTATAACGTCATTAAAATTCAGGCACTGGACAAGGACTTTAATCAAATCTGGTACTGGGAGGCATCGCAGGAGAAAGCAAAGTATCGCGGCCAGGGGTCACACGGGTTGATTACCGCTGATGTCGATGGGGACGGGCGGGACGAGCTGGTCATCGGGGCGGCTGTGCTGGACGATAACGGCAAAGGCCTCTGGACCTTAGGGATGGGACATCCCGATGTCTGCTACGTCGCCGATATCGACCCGACTAATCCGGGATTGGAGGTTTTTTACGGGTTCGAAACGCGCCAGAAAACCGATGGGATTTGTGTGGTGGACGCCAGGACGGGCCGGAAACTCTGGGCCTACAAGGAGCCCACCCGACACGTTCACGCCCAGGGGATGGTTGGTGACATCCTTGCGGAGTTCCCGGGTATGGAGGTCTATGCTGGCGAGCGAGATTTGAAAAAGCGATGGCTTTATAGCGCTAAAGGGCGGCTGATAGAGTTTCGGGAAACGGGGGCCTTAAGCCCGCGCCCGGTCTGGTGGGATGCGGACTCGCAAAAAGAAGTGGTCCTCTCCGGCGCGATTCGTGACTGGGGTGGGAGGGCGATTCAAGCTGTCCAGGGGCGTGTCATCGCGGTGGTCGATTGCCTGGGCGACCATCGAGAGGAGGTAATTACCAGCCTAAAAGGAGAACTTCGCATTTACAGCACCACCGTTCCCACATCGGACCGGCGTCCCTGTCTGATGCAGGACCATCAATACCGGCTGGGTGTCGTCGCTCAAACGATGGGCTATTACTATCCCGCTCAATTAGGGAAATGACCGTCCGATGTAATTGATTATTGGTAAATGAGGATGGAGTTTGATACTGTTTCGAATTCGGCGGAGGAAACCATAGAGCTCGGTCGAAAGATGGGCTCACAATTAAAAGGCGGAGAGGTTATAGCCGTTTGCGGGTCGTTGGGCAGCGGCAAAACGCATCTGATTAAAGGGATTGCAGCGGGGGCGGGGGCCGGAGACAGCAGGCGGGTCAGCAGTCCCACGTTCGTTATAGTCAATGAGTATAAAGGGGGAGCCGGCCGGCTGGATATTTACCATATAGATGCCTATCGATTAGGTTCGATTGCCGAGTTTGAGATGCTTGGCTTTGACGATTTTTGCTATCCGCAGTCGGTGGTTCTGATTGAGTGGGCTGATAAAATCGAATCAGCGCTGGGGGCCATAGATTACATTCGGATAGAGCTTTTTCACGCCGGGGAAACCAAGAGGAAAATACACATCGAAAATGCACCCGAATATATTGATTATTGACTATGCTCTGTAGAAAACTTTGCAAAATGTCATTGCGAGGCCCGAAGGGCCGTGGCAATCTCTTGCGTGATAGTCAGCAAAAGCCATCGTCGAGTTTGAGATTGCTTCGCTTCGCTCGCAATGACAACCATCAATTGAGCTGCGACAGAGCAGTAGGGGGAGATTCCTTTGTTGTTTAGTTCCTCGCAATGACGGGGGCTACAATCCGAAAATCCAGCTACATTCTATATTCTCACGTCTGAAAATTTGGCAGTGCAGCGTTTATTTTTTATATTTTGCTTGGACACTTATAGGGCCGTTAAAAAGGCAACCTGAAGTGTTTTCGGACGTGTAGTTTGGCGTTTTATTGCCGGTCGAACGTCCGGGTGAAATTATCGAAGTATTTTTCAAGGGTATTCCTTAAGGTTCTTTGTAGAGGGGATTTACAGCTCACAGAAAAGTAAAGGTACAGTTAAGTCCTGTTTTGATAAAGTCGATAGATTGAACTGTAACACTTTTGCGTCAGATGTGTGCAATTTCCCTTAGGAAGAGGGGGAGAAAGATGAGAACGAAAAGAAGTGGTTTTTCAATGATTGAGATTTTGATTGTGATGGGTGTACTTGGTTTTCTTGCGGCTGTGTTTACAATTTAGATTAGATGAAAAAGAGAAAAAAAAACGTAACTTTTACAAAGAAAAGAGGGTAAAAAAATGAAAGCTAAAAAAGGTTTTACATTGGTGGAAATTCTGATTGTGGTGGTCATCCTTGGTATTCTTGCTGCCATCGTGATTCCTCAGTTTACCAGCGCCAGTTCTGAAGCAAAGTTTTCAGCTCTGGTCAGTGACCTCCAGGCGGTGCGTTCCCAGGTTCAGCTTTTCAAGATTCACCACAATGACATACTGCCCGGTTCTACACTGCTTACTGGTGGCGCTACTTTTATCGAGTGTATGACGGGGACAACCGACCAGTATGGTGATCCTCTTGGAACTGATTATGGTCCATACATGCGGAAGATTCCCGCAAATCCTTTTAGTACCCTTGATTTAGACGCAGCGGGTAACGGCACCGTTGATGAGACTGGGGTCATTGGTAATGACGGTGGTCATTGGGAGTGGGATTCGACCACAGGTGAATTCTCAGCCGATGACAGTTGGGACCAGGATGGTGTTCCCGGGCCTGACCACGCGGATCTTTAAAAACTTACTGGGGCTGACACTGCCGTGGATATTTACACGGCAAGCTGCCAGCGTCACTTTGTGAGAGTCGGGAGATGAATAAATGGGCTGACCAGATTTAAGCGATAGCTGAAAGCTGGTCAGCCTTTTTGAAGCTTAGGGGGGGAGTCCTATGGACGATAAGGTTCGGTTTTCGTATGTTGAGGTCCTGGTTATGGCGGTTATATTGGGCATAATTTCGAGGACAATTGTTCCGCAGTTCAGTGAGGCGAGCACCGAAGAAAAGGTTTCAAAGCTGATTGACGGGCTTGAAGTAATGCGTGCTCAGCTTGATTTGTACCGTGTTCAGCACGGAGATTCTCTTCCTCCTGCGGACTCATTCAAGAGTTTCGAAGCCGCTATGACAAAAAAGGCGGGACAGTATGGTCCGTATATTAAGAAGATTCCTACGAATCCTTTTAATGACCTTAACACGGTTCGCTTTGACGGCGAACCGGCGGGTGCCAACAAAGCCGGCTGGAGGCTTGATACCGAAAGCGGTTTGTTTCAAGCCGATAATGATGCCGGCTATGCGGCTCTGTGAAAAGTCAATGAGCGGTTGTGTAATCAACCGAAGAACGGCAGGCCACTGGTAACGGTGTGGAAGCCGCAGGATTAATAAATTGGCTGACCGTGCTGAGGCAATTGCCGACGCGGGTCAGCCGTTTTGCTTTAATTGATTAATGATTATTTCACTATGAACTACGAACTACGAACTAAACATAAGGGGTTTTCCTTAGCTGAAGCGATGATGGCGACCGTCGTGCTGGGTATCGCTGCGGCCGGGGTGCTGCTGCCGTTTACGAGCGGTGCGGCGGTTCGGGCCGAAGGTATGCGCAGGACTTTAGGCGCCAAGTTAGCAGGCGATTTGATGGAGGAGATTATACTCAAACCCTTCCATGACCCTGATGGCAGCTCTTATGACTATAGTCCGGGGCCGGATGCAGGGGAGATAACGCTCGCAGATTTTGACAATATTGATGATTTTGATGGATATACCGAGCCGCAAGGTCAAGTAAAAGATGTGAGCGGAACAGCATTTACGGATTCAAATTACGACAACTTCAGTAGAGATGTGGGCTGTGAATATGTTCGTGCGCCGCAGGAAAGCGAGGCAGGAGAGCTAAAATTCATTCGCACTACGGTGCGAGTATATTACAGCGGTAAACAGATTGCGATTATAAATCGGCTTATAAGCGATTGATTATTAGAGCGAAATACGAGATGCGAAATACGAGATACGAGAAGGGTTTTACGCTGGTTGAGCTGCTGATTGCCCTGGTTGTTACAGGCATAATATTGGCAGCGGTGGCTACGTTAGCTTACGCTCTGGGGACGGCAAATGACAGCAGTGATGACACGGCTGTGAAACAGGCGCAAGTGCGCTACGCCACGCTCAGGATTTCGGAGCTGATAAGATACAGTAAACTTGTATATGCAGCTTCGGAGAGTGAAATAGTGCTTTGGCTGGACCGGGACGGGAACGGGGAACTTGATCCTATTGGGGAACTGGTGGCCATTACAAAAGTGATATTGGCGGGTGGTGATATGCAGCTTTGTGAGTTTAACAGTGACCCTGAACCGGTGGTACTGATTCCTCGGTGTGGCAATGTGCAGTTTCAATTTGATGAACCATTGTTGCCGCCGACGAAAAGAAAATTTGTAAGTATTTCGTTTGAGCTTGTTGAAAATGATGTTGTTCGCCAGTATCAGATAAGCGCTGCACTTCGGGGCTGGGCGGGAAATCTGCTCGACGGCGACGGCAATATTGTAAGTGGCGATGACGATTAGATATGAGCAATAGAAGAAAATTAAAAATTAAAAGGTCAAAATTGAGAAATTTTGAGATTCCTCCCCTGCGGCTCCGTTCAGGGCTAAAAGGTCTCTACGCTAAGAATGACATACGTATGTACCCAAATGCGAAGAAAACTTGTCGTTCGCGCAGCCAGGGGGCGGCACTGCTTGTTGTCCTGTTTGTTGTTATGGCAATAACGATTCTGTCGCTTGGCTTTTTGTCACGAAGTGACGTCGAATTAGCCTGCGGCGGGAATATGATACTGCGAACGCAAATGGATTATTTCGCTGAATCGGGGCTGGAGCACGCAAAGGGATTGATACTCAATCCGCAGGATATTGATTCAGAATATTGGGCCGGGGATGTGAGGCAGCAGTTGGTGGCGGGCAGCGGTGATTACTATGATGTCAATGTGGTTAAGATTGGTGAGTGTAATTACCAGATAACCTGCGATGCGTATAGAGAAAAGAACGGAGAAAAAATCGGCCGCAGCGGTTTGGAGGCGGAGCTTCGGCTTGACCCGTGCATTGCATACTGGGCGGGGACAAGTACTACAATCCTGCAGCGAATTACAATCAACGGCGATGTCTATTGTGACGGTGCTCTGTCAAACAATGGATATATCAACGGTGATGTCTTTGCAAGCGGGACTATAAGCGGAGCGAACATTGAAGGCCACATAAATCAAACATTTGATGGAACACCTGTGAGTTGGCCCGGGCTTGATATTAACGATTTTAGTTCTAATTATTATATTGATTCTGCAAGTTATTCAGTTGAGGTAATCGGTCCCGACATTTCAAATAGCTCCTTCGTGCCGAGTGAAGGCAATCCAGCGGGAATTCATTACTGTAATGACCCTAATAACCTTGTAAATCTGGGCGGCAATGCCACCATTAACGGAACCCTCGTGGTTGATGGCGACCTGACCATAAGTGGAACAAATAATGTAATTATCGCCGTGAAAAATTTTCCAGCTCTTTTGGTTTCCGGTAAAGTAATAATGGCAGATGGAGGGACGTTGGAAATTAAGGGGCTTGCTCAAATTGCCGGAGGAATAGTGATCAGCGGGGGGAGCCAGAACGTAGGTATTGACGTTATTGGCGGTTTGTTTATCGCCAATGGTAATATCGGTGGATTAAGTTCAAGCTTGAATTCTATTAATATCACAGCGGCCCCTTCGATAGCATCGATTCAGATCTGGCCTGAGCCTGGCATAGCACAAAGGTGGAGCCCAGCTGCAGGAGCATTTTTCAGAAGTATCAGAAGGAATTAAAAAGGGAAAAAGAAGGCCCGGATTGATACAGATAATTGAGAATAAAAGCCCAAAAAGTGGGTTATAGGACGGCTGAAAGAGAGGACGTTTATCGGCCTTTATAGGTGATGAAAAGAAAAATCCGAAGTAGATTGATGACACCAATTACATATCCCGGCCCCCGCGAAACATCGAAATAGTTCGATGGTTCCGGTCGTATTATTTTGACGGTTGTACCAGTTTTGTTGGCCTTAACTGTAGAAGGGTATAGGAATGACACTTATATCAGTTTTGGTGCGTGTGGAAAAGTCAGGGCGGATGAGAAAACCGGACGGTATGTGCCTGGCTGGACAGGTCTTAAATGTTAGAGGGCACAATGGCTTGTCTGCATTAGCCGACCGGCCGGTAAAGATGAACACGGAAGGGGACGAAGTAAAGAACAGAGGTTGCGGCTCATAATGCGCCAGGATAGAGAGACAAGGTCGATAAGAATGTTAACTCATAGTTCAGAGTTAGAAGTTTGTTGTCTGCCCACTAAAAGCTGCATTCGTAGTTTTACTATGATAGAGATTATAATTGTGGTCGTGATAATCGCGATAGCAGCAATGGTGGCGATACCGCTGATGACTTCGGCAGCCAGTATGCAGATTCGGTCTGCGGCAAATATGATTGCGGCGGACCTGGAATACGCCAAAAGTATGGCAATCAGCAGACAGAAGATGTACGCCGTGGTTTTTGATAAGTCAACCGAGAGTTATCAGATTGAGGATACAAACGGAGTGATAGATCACCCGGTTAAGAAAGGATTCAAATACATTGTGAATTTCAGCGGCGACAGCCGATTGAGCAAGGTTGATATTGTTGATACGGATTTTGATACGACCAGTGAGGTTAAATTTGATTATCTCGGAAGTCCCTATAACGGTAGTAACACTCCGTTGAACAGCGGCGTTATCAGCCTGCAGGCAGGTGGGACGACCACGATGATTACCGTCGAGCCGGTTACGGGGTTCATATCGATTGAGGACTGACGGGAAAAACGTAAATGATAAGCTGGAAATTGAAAACTCGAACTCTGCTGCCGATAGGATTGGACATAGGTCATAATTCTGTCAAGATGATTCAACTGGTCAGAAACGGGGGGCAGGTAAGCGTTCTTGCAGCAGATAAAGTTCGCATTGACCCCGGTATAGACGGTGATGGGGAAGAAAGAAGAAGCTTTGTCATTTCGGCGATAAAGCAGATGCTGGCGAAGGGCAGCTTTCGCGGACGAAATGTTGTCTCGTGTCTGCCGAATGACAGATTGAAAATAACGAGTCTGCGATTGGCGGAGGCGGAGAGCGAGAAAATCGAGCAGGCCTTGAAAAAAGAAGCTGCCCAGCGTTTCGGACTGGATCCGGATAAGGACGCAATTAACTACGTGCTTGCCGGCAATGTTCGGCAGGGTGACGAAATTAAGAATGAGCTGATATTGTTTGCAGCAGATGATGAAATAATAAAGAGCCACATTGCGATGCTTGAGGAAGCCCGGCTTAGACCGGTTGGCATAGATGCGATTCCATGTGCATTGTTCAGGAGCTTTGATAGGTCGCTGCGGCGTCAGGAAGATAGAGAGCAAACGGTGGTTTTTGTGGATGTGGGAAGCCGGTTTACCACCGTCGTGTTCGGTCGTGGAGGAGAAATCAGTTTCGTTAAGCAAATACCAATTGGCGGAGAGAAATTCAACCGGGAAATTGCAGCCAAATTAGGTATCAGCATCAATGAAGCTGAGACCCTGCGAGGCAAGCTGCGAATGGAAAGAGCGGATGCGGGACCCTATTTCCAAGGGACCCCAGCGCAAAATACTGCAAATGAGGGCCGCCTCGATGCATCGACACGGCAGGTGATGGTTGATGCAATCAGCGCAGTTGCTGAAGAGCTGGCAAGAGAAATATCGCTGTGTTTCAGATACTATACGGTGACATTCAGGGGTAAACGGGTGGAGCGAGCAGTCTTTGCCGGCGGGGAGGCATACGAAGGTATCCTGCTTAACGTTTTGAGGCGACAATTGGCGGTTGAGATTGAGGTGGCTCAGCCGTTGAAGGGCTTCGATATGATGAACGTAAATTTTGACAGTGACAGACGAGGTTTGCTTTGTGAGTGGGCGGTAGCTGTGGGCCTTAGCCTTAAGGGCTGTAACGGAGACACGAAACGCAATTAAGTTTGTCTGGTAACGCGGATAATTATGAAAGAAATTGATTTTCTTCCAAAATGGTACAAAAGCGGCAGACGGCGTCAGATTAGCTATCGCACGCAATATGTCGGCCTGGCAGGCATATTTGTGGTGATGATGGTGTGGAATCTCGCCGCCAGCCGTTCGATTTCAAAAGCTACAACAGGTCTTACCCAGGCCCAATCGAAAGTATCAGCTACAGAAAGTACATCGAAAGAATTTGGCAAGATTAAAAGCAAAGTGACACAGTTACAGAAAAAAACAGAATTCATAGAAGAAATTGACTCCAAAATTGACGTTGTAAGCGTCTTAGCTGAGATAAGCTTTTTGATTGATAAAAAAATAGTACTGAGCAAAGTGGAATTCAAGGCTGAGAAGTTTGCAGACGGCCAGGGGAGAAGAGCAAACAGAGCTTCGGCCATTAGAGCAGCCAGGAGTAATTTTTCCGGTAAACAAACACTGCCGCTCGGTAACGTCAAATTTAAGGTGGTGATAAGCGGTGTGGCAGCAGATGCAAGCAATGTGGCAGAATTGATATGCAGGTTGGAAGATTCGCCGTATTTTCAGCTGGTTTATCCATCCTTTTCACGAAACAGAAACATAAAAACGGGAACCAATCTTGCCGGAGAAAACTATCAGGCAAGT
>JAUWBI010000045.1 GCA_030601745.1 Phycisphaerae bacterium | reverse complement strand
CGAGGTAATGGTCGGTGAAGCTGAAGTTCTGTTCGGGGTCAAGGACTTCCAGCAGTGCGCTTGCGGGGTCTCCTCTGAAATCACTTCCGACTTTATCTAATTCGTCGAGCATAAATACGGGGTTTTTGCTGCCGCACTTTCTCAATTCCTGCAGTATTCTTCCGGGCAGGGCACCGATGTAAGTTCTTCGGTGTCCGCGGATGTCGGCCTCGTCTCTTATTCCGCCGAGCGAAATACGGATAAATTTTCTTCCCATAGCGCGAGCGATGGATCTTCCGAGGGACGTTTTTCCTACGCCGGGTGGGCCGACAAAACAAAGTATGGGGCTTTTGCCCGTTGGGTTCAGCTTGCGGACGGCGAGGAATTCGAGGATGCGTTTCTTTACCTTGCGCAGGTCGTAGTGGTCGGCGTTGAGTATTCGCTCGGCCTTGTTGATATCGAGCTGGTCTTTGGTTTGAATGGACCAGGGCAGCTCACAGACCCAGTCCAAATACGTGCGGATAACACTATATTCCGGTGAAGCAGGGGGTATCTTGTTTAATCTGTTCAGTTCCCGCAGCGCCTCTTGTTCGACCTTTTCCGGCATTTTAGCTTTTGTGATATTTTTGGCGATTTGCTTTAGCTCTTCGGTTCGCAGGTCCCCTTTGCCGAGCTCGGACTGAATGGCTTTTAGCTCTTCCTGGAGGAAGTATTCCCGCTGACTTTTGTCTATTGATTCTTTTACCCGGCCCTGGATTTTGCGACTCAGCTCGAGGACTTCCAGTTGATTTGCCAGGGCAACGGATATTTTTTCAAGGCGTTTGGCTGCGTCAAGCTCTTCGAGCAATTTTTGTTTTTTCGCAGTGTCAAGGCTAAGATTGGCTGCTAAAAAATCAGCCAGTGCGGAAGGATTTTCGATATTTTCCAGCAGCACAGACGCTTCTTCGGGCACGTTTGGACTTAATGTGATAACGCGGTTGGCCGCCTGGCGGACATTGACTATAAGTGCCCGGAGTTTTTTTGTCATTTTACCTTTGACGTCGAGCAGTTGGACCCTGGCCTTTAGATATGGCTCTGCGGTCAGCGTTTTGGTTATTTTGAAGCGTGCTATGCCGTGGATAACGATGTGAATTGAGCCCTGCGGCATTTTTATGACTTTGAGCACGGTTGCGGCGGTTCCGACAGAGTAAATGTCATCGAAGTCCGGCCTGTCGGTTTCGGGGTTGTGCTGCGTTACAAGCCCTATGACAGATTTATTGGGCCTGGTGTCGGCAAGGAGGCGCTTGCTTCTTTCCCGACCTACAGCCAACGGCATTACTGTGCCGGGATAGGCGACGGCATTTCGAATCGGCAAGATGCCGATTGTCTCCGGCAGTTTGAATTTGTGGTTGCTCTCTTGTAATTGGTCATTTTCGCTGCGCAGAAGCTGCTCAAGTTCTGCAGAGTCTTCTGCTGCCATTTCAACCAGCCAGTTGCCGTCGGGAAATAGAAAATTTCTCAGGTCTCTTCCCATTTTTTCTAAGCACTCATTTTTTATATAGAATAGAAATGATACACGATTTAAACTAAAAACTATAATTAAAAATTCAAAACTTTTGAATTTTACGCTGTGATTTTGAATTTTTCACTTTTAGTTTTTCTCTTACTCGGCGTTTTTATACGCTTTTGACAGCAAAAATGGTAAATTTGAGTGAAATTCTGAAAAAAAGCTGTCAGGTTTTTGTTTGTTGTTCGTCATTATTATGGAAGCCGGAATTGGGAGTTCTTATTGAACGGCCATTTAGAAAAGAAATTGGTTGCGTCTTGTCGTAATGGAGACAGGTCGGCGTATACGGGCCTTGTCAAGGCGTATTCCGGGCGTGTCTTCGGGATTTGTCTGGGGATGCTCGGCAATAGTCACGATGCCGAAGATGTCGCCCAGCAGGCGTTGCTTAAGGGCTTTACTGATATAAGCCAGCTTCGCCACGGCGAGCGGTTCGGGGCGTGGATAGGGCGAATTGTAAAAAATCTGTGCATCGACTTTATCCGAAGGCAACAATTCAAACGAAACGCTTTTGTTAACCGGGCTGAGGCAGGCCGGAATAGTTCAAAAGAGTATCCCGAACTTCAAGGCGCTTTAGCTAAACTGCCGCAGGATTCTCGGCTTGTCTTAATGCTTTACTATTTTGATGGACGAAGTACCAGAAATATCGCGGAAACATTCGAGACCAGCGAGGCTGCAGTACAGACTCGCATAAGCCGAGCGAGGAAACAATTGCGTGAAATATTGGACACTGAGGGAGGCGAATAATGGAAGATATTTGCAGAAATATCCAGGAGCAAATTTTAGAGCTTATAACAGACACTTTGCCGGCTGAAAAAGCTGCTGAATTACGGCATCATATAAGCCAATGTCCGGCTTGCAGTAAGTATCTGCGGGCTTTGCAAGGCGACGACAAGCTACTTAGTGACTTCGTAGAGGTGATGCAGCAAACTGTGGCCCGGCTTGAAAGCAACGTGATAGATGCGCTCAATCGCGAGCCATCAGAAAAACCGATTAGCTCTGTTTCAATATGGAGAATAATTATGAAAAGCAGAGTAACAAGATTCGCTACCGCTACGGCGGTGATAATTATTGCGGTGCTTATAGGCATGTATCAGTTCGGAGGCTCAATTGACGGAGCGACTCCAGCTTTCGCCGATATCGTTCGGCCCATACTCACCGCCCGCACCGCCACTTTTAAGATCGCCGTCAACTTGATAAAAGGGCAACCATCTCAAGTCTTTGAGGGTATGTTCATGGAACCCGGGCGCATGCGCCAAGAGATGGAGGGAGAAGTTATTGCAATTATCGACATGCAGGAAGGCAAGATTGTTATTCTAATGCCCGAAGAAAAGACAGCGATGGTTATGGAAGTGGAAAATATGCCAGACGAGAATAAAGAACAAAGCCAAGTCAATATGTTCTTCGAAATCAGAAGACGAATTAAGCAAGCTCAGGACGATGAGGATAAATCCGTAGAATTCCTGGGTGAGCAGGAAATTGACGGGCGAACCGCCATTGGCTATCGTGCTCAAGAAGCAGGGCAAGACATGGTTGTATGGGCCGATTCGGAAAGCCTGCTACCCATTCGGATAGAAAGTTCCATTTCCATAATGATGGATCGTCAGATAACCGTTATTATGTACGATTTTGCCCTGGACATCGAACTCGATGAGTCACTCTTCAGTTTGGAGATACCGGAGGGATATACCGTCCAAACCATGCAAATGGATGTTTCCAGACCTAAGGAAGAGGACCTTATTGAAATGTTCCGCCTGTGGACAGAAACCACCGATGGCAGGTTCCCATCAGCTTTGGATATGAACTCAATAAGAGGATTCATCGAAGCCCCTCTCGAAGAAAGAAAAGAAGCAATCGAATTCGATGAAGACCAGGAGCTTTCTTTTAAGCAGGTACATGAGGAATTTAGTAGGATTTCACAGCAATGGCAGGAATTAACATTGCCACGGCGGCAGTTATGGGAAGAATATAAAAAGAGCTCAGAACCGGAAGAAAGAAAAAACAGATTACAGCAGTGGAGGGAGGAATATAAAAAGACCTCGCAACGGGAGAAAGAATTGTTGCAGAAAATGAAGGAAATGAGGAAGCCGATGAATGAAGCGATGGAGCGAGAACGTGAGGCAATAAAGCGACGGTATGAGAAATTCGACAAGCCCTTACCACAGCTTGTGCAGGAAACACAAAATACTATGACGCTAATAGTACGTGGCATCATGTTCGCGCAGATGTTGCCTGCTGATAGTGATTGGCATTATGCTGGGAAAGATGTAAAACTCGGTGATGTTAACACGGCGATTTTTTGGTATCGTCCGGCTAATTCAGAGACCTATCGCGTGATTTATGGCGACCTGAGTATCAAGGACGTGGCGCCGGAAAATCTGCCGAAGTAAATTTTCTGAGTGGTTTTTGGGCAACGACGCAGGGTTGCCCCTTGATGGTGGAGTCTTTGGGCAACCACATAGGGTTGCCCCTACCGGATGGCGGAATGGTAACTTTGCAGTGACCTTACAGGAGCCGGGCCGGCTCGGCTGGCGGCGATGCCCTTTACGGCGGCGGCGGCGGCGGCTGTCGTGGTAATATAAGGCACCTTGTACCTGATGGCCGCCTTGCGGATATAAGAATCGTCGTATTTGCTCAGCTTGCCGCTGGGGGTGTTTATAATTAGCTGAATCTCGGCGTTTTTAATGGCATCTACAATGTTTGGTCTGCCCTCGTGCATTTTGAGGATATGCTCGGTTTTGAGGCCGTTATCTGTCAGGAAGCGATGCGTCCCGTCGGTTGCCTTGATTTTGAAGCCGAGGTTCTGGAATTCTTTTGCGACACCGAGGGCAGCTTGCTTGTCTCCGTCGGTAACGGTTATGAGGACGGTGCCGTGGGAAGGGAGATTCTGTTTTGCGGCCTGCTGGGATTTGAAGAAGGCAAGCGCGAAAGAATCGGCCAGGCCGAGCACTTCTCCGGTCGAGCGCATCTCCGGACCGAGAACCGGGTCAACTTCCGGAAACATCTCAAAGGGGAAGACGGCTTCCTTTACGCCAAAGTGTTGAATCGAGCGCTGCTTTAAGTTGAGGTCGGAAAGTTTTTTGCCGAGCATAAGCTGGGTGGCAAGTCGAGCCATAGAGATGCCGCAGACTTTGGAGACCAGCGGCACGGTCCGCGAGGCACGCGGGTTGGCTTCAAGCACATAGACCGTGTCGTTGGCTATCGCATACTGCATATTCATCAGGCCGACGACGTTTAATTCCGTCGCTATTTTTCTGGTGTATTCGCAGATAGTATCTATATGCTTTTGAGGTATGCTGACAGGTGGAATGACACAGGCCGAGTCTCCGGAATGGATGCCGGCCAGCTCGATGTGCTCCATAACCGCGGGGACGAAGGCGTCAGTGCCATCAGAGATAGCGTCGGCCTCGGCTTCTATGGCATTTTCGAGGAATTTGTCAATCAGGATAGGCCGCTCAGGTGTAACCTGCACGGCGGCAGCGACATAGTGTTTGAGCATCTCTTCGTCGTGGACTACTTCCATACCGCGTCCGCCGAGGACATAGGACGGTCTTACCATTAAGGGATAGCCGATTCTTTCTGCGATTTGAATGGCTTGGTCAAGGTTGCTTGCCATACCGGATTCGGCCATAGGTATGTTCAGGTTTTTCATCATTGCCCGGAAGCGGTCGCGGTCCTCAGCCAAATCGATTGTCTCAGGCGAGGTGCCGATTATTTTAACGCCTGCCTGGGCCAGCTCGCCGGCGAGATTGAGTGGGGTCTGGCCTCCGAACTGGACGATGACGCCTTCGGGTTTTTCCTTCTCGTAGATGCTCAATACATCCTCAACAGTGAGCGGCTCAAAGTAAAGCTTGTCGGAGGTATCGTAATCCGTTGAGACAGTTTCCGGATTGCAGTTGACCATAATGGACTCATATCCTTCGTCGCGGAGGGTAAAGGCGGCGTGAACGCAGCAATAGTCAAACTCGATTCCCTGGCCGATGCGGTTGGGGCCACCACCTAAGACCATTATCTTGCGTTTTTTGCTGACCTGCACCTTGTCCGGAGCATTGTAAGTGGAGAAATAATAGGCGGCATTTTCGACGCCACTTACAGGAACAGGTTCCCATCCTTCAACCACGCCGAGCGAAGTGCGGCGCTGCCGGATTTGACTTTCCGGGACGCCGAGTATTTTCGAGAGGTATCGGTCAGCAAAGCCGTCCTTCTTGGCCTGTATTAACAGCTTATCGGGGAGCTGTTTGCCCTTGTACTTCAGTATTTCTTCCTCGAGCCGGACAAGCTCCTGCATTTGTTTGATGAACCAGCGTTTGATGTGCGTTTTCTCGAAGAGGGCATCGATGTCAGCACCTTTACGCAGCGCTTCATACATAATGAACTGCCGCTCGCTTGATGGTGCACTTAAAAGATTCATCAGTTCGTCGAGAGGGAGATTGTGGAAATTTTTGGCGAATCCAAGGCCGTGACGACCGATTTCAAGAGAGCGGACGGCCTTCTGGAAGGCCTCCTTGTAGTTTTTGCCGAGGCTCATCGCTTCGCCGACGGCGCGCATTTGTGTGCCGAGTTTGTCCTCTACATTTTTGAATTTTTCAAAAGCCCATCGGGCAAACTTGACTACGACATAATCGCCGGAGGGGGTGTATTTCTCGAGCGTTCCTTCTCTCCAGTACGGTATCTCATCGAGCGTGAGCCCTCCGGCCAGCAATGAAGAAACGAAGGCGATTGGAAAGCCGGTGGCTTTTGAGGCGAGAGCAGATGAGCGTGATGTCCTTGGGTTGATTTCGATTACGACGACTCGGCCGGTGTCGGGGTCGTGAGCAAACTGGATGTTGGTGCCGCCTATGACCTCGATGGCATCGACGATGTCATAGGAATATTTTTGCAGTTGTTTTTGCAGTTCCGGGTCGATGGTGAGCATAGGGGCGGTGCAGTATGAGTCCCCTGTGTGGACGCCCATTGCATCGACGTTTTCGATGAAGCAGACGGTGATTTTCTGGCTTTTTGCATCGCGGACGACTTCGAGCTCCAATTCCTCCCATCCCAGAACGGACTCTTCGACGAGGATTTGTCCGACAAGACTTGCCGACAGCCCCCGAGCGGCGACGATGCGCAGTTCTTCGATATTGAATACTGCGCCGCCGCCAGTGCCGCCCATGGTGTATGCCGGGCGGATGATAACGGGGTAACCGAGCTCTTCAGCGATTTTTTCGGCTTCCTCTACGCTAAAAGCTAATTTGCTTTCCGGCATCTCAATACCGAGGCGGTTCATTGTTTCTTTAAAAGCACCACGGTCCTCGCCGCGCTTAATAGCGTCGACCTGAACGCCAATTACTTTGACGCCGTATTTTTCGAGCACACCTGCACGGGCAAGTTCAGAAGAGAGGTTGAGTCCGCTCTGGCCGCCAAGATTTGGCAGGAGCGCATCGGGCCTTTCCTTTTCGATGATTTTTGTCATGGTCTGGAGGTCAAGCGGCTCGATATAGGTTACGTCGGCCATGCCGGGGTCGGTCATAATGGTTGCCGGGTTGGAATTGACCAGCACTATCTTATAGCCTAACTTTCGGAGCGCCTTGCAGGCCTGGGTGCCGGAGTAGTCAAACTCACAGGCCTGGCCAATGATGATGGGGCCGGAGCCGATAATCATAACTTTTTCTATGTCGTCTCGTTTCGGCATACTAAATTGTCCTGTTTTTCGGGAACGACGCCGGGCAACAGACGTCCGGCTAAATTGCCGGAGTTGTCTTTAACATTTCGGTAAATATTTTGCCTGAGGCGCGCATATATCGGGGTGGATTAAACTATATAGAGGTTAAGCTGTCAAATAAGAAACCTTTATAAGCCAGGTAAGCAGGATTGATTTCGCAAATATCCCTCGACCATGGTTATTAGCCGCCCCCTTGCGGAGAAAGGTTAATTGAAAAAAGGTAAGTCTGGACAGCAAATTGTCAAGGGAAAAAGACGATGAAACCGCCTTTGCAAATCAGAAGTTTGCTATACGGGTGCGTAGCTGGCCTTAGCCGATTCAGCAAAAGTCTATCAGCTTTGCAGGCCGGCAAACTCGAAACAGTTACTTTTTGCTACCGCCACGTACTATTCTGATGGTGTCGGTTCCCTGAAATTTCGTATCATCATCATCATTAAGCTTGCCACTGACGCTCAGCTCCACCAAGCCATCTACACCATTTAGCATTTTCTGGATTTTGGAACGGTCAAATTTGACAAGCAGCTTTTGTGCTTCTTCGTCAATGCTGCTCCACACAGGCCTGATTTTTTCACTTGGAGAAATTTCTTTACTTAGAGTGATAGACTCGGTATCTACATCGGCAATATCATAGCAGCTTGGAAGCTGGATAGTGCACCTAATCCGGTCTCCACTGCTTGTGAGATTTAGAGCTTTGGGCGTTATCTTAACTTCAGCAACTATGACTTCGTCGACTCCGAGGTCTATTATCTCGCCTAATATCCGTGGGTTTCCATCGATGTCGGTTTCATCAGGCCCTGCGACAAACCCAGGGTCACCAGCGTCGATGCAGGGAGAGCCACCAAGCAAGTGGTAGTCGCCCTCAACATAGCTTCTGTTATTATCAATGTGGCCCGGCTGTACAAAGTGAGGGTCGATATCTATGTTGCCTTGGCCCCAGTCTATGGTGCAGCCGCTCTCTGCTATTACATTCTCATTATGGCCCTGAATATCGCAGTGTGCAATCCGGATTGAGGTGGCAGCGCCCAGGTTGCCCACTAAGATCTCCGATGCGCTCATAGCAGTATCGCCCCAGAGAATACTGTGGCTTATAGTCAGATTGCTTGATTTGTAGCAGTAGATTGCTCCTGCTGAATCGTAGGCAGTGTTTCCGGTAATAGTGCAATTGACAATAACCGGATTGCCGGCGTTGTGGCTGTAAATTGCGCCGCCGTTAGGCGCGAGGTTGCCGCTGATAATGCAATTTTTTATTATCGGGCTGCTCGCATTTAAGTAGAATCCGCCGCCCCCGACCAGTGCTGCGTTTGCTGTGATATTGCAGTTAGTAATCTTAGGCCGAGTTTTACTGCTTGCACATGCGATACCGCCGCCGAAGACTGCTGAGTTATTCTTAACGACACAGTTGGTAATCGAGGGACTACTGTTGTTGTAGCAGTAAATCGCGCCACCTAACAAGGCATATCCATTTGTAATCGTGAGTCCTTTTAGGGTTGCACCGGCTTTTTCTGCCATGTAGAAGACAAAGCCGCGGCCTTTACCCTCGCAGTCGATGATGGTGGTATTTACAATCTGAGGGTTGCCGGGGTCAGTGCTGCGGACCGTAATTGCTTTGCCCTTGAAGTTTATATTGCGATTGCCCAAACCGGAGTATCTTCCAGGCGCGACGATAACGGTGTCTGAGTCTGCACATACGTTGATGGCGGCCTGAATGGTGGTATGTTCTTCAGGCACATAGTGAACCGTTGCCAGTGCCGAATTGGCGATTAGAACAGCAAGAAGATACGCAGCTATTTTTATGTGTTTGTGTTTCATTTTTCTCACCAAAAGTACCTTTTAAATGAGATTACTCACCATTAAAAAATTAAAGTACAACTTCAGAATAAGAGCTGGGAACGTAATACAGTATTATCTCGGGTCCGAAACCTGCCGGCATCTGCGCGGTACCTGAACGGTTGAAGAAAAGGTCGCTGTTGCCGCTTAAGGTCATAGGATTACCGGAATAATTAAGTACTGAGCCGTCAATTGTTCCACCAGCGTCGCCGTAGAATTCGATTCCGTTGGCGGCAATGGCACCATTCAGAGTTTCGAAGTTTCCGCCGAAAGATACACTAAAGCCGGGAGCCATAAGGAAAGTGCCGGTTTCATCTCTCAGCTCACCGAATTCTTCCGGCAGGTCAGTGACGGGGTAGCTGTTGACGGTGCCTGTGAAACATATCTGGTTTGTCCCGGAATTATCACTCAAATCGCCATTACCGACAATGATGCCGGTTATTGTAGTATTTCCAGTAAAGGTGACAATGTTGGGGGCCTCGATGAAGACGATGCCTCTAAATGTTACGGTACCGAAGGAGGGGTCGGTTCCTGCAGGTATTATTACGTTTTCATATTCCGCCAATACATTGTTGGGGTCGTAAGTATTCTGAACATAGTGCCTGAAATAGTTGGGCTCCGGGACCGGGAATTCGGTTTGAGCGACGCCTTTGAAAACGTGGTCGTAGGCTTCGGGAGCAGTTTGGCCGCCTATGGTGGCCTGTCCGCCCTGTAAGTTAACAGTGGCGTCGGGATTTGTGATGTGGACGTCGCCGGCGATTGACGAGTTGCCGATGATTTCAAGGGCGTTAGCATCTTCGCTTTCGATATAGACACCGGCATCGAGCTCGACATTTGCGCCGCTCATCTCGATGTTACCGTGCAAATTCAAGGCCCCTTTGGTTGCGACACCATAGTCGAAAACGGTATGGGCCCTTGTTCCGAAATTGTAATTGACCCTTATAGTCCGGTCGATGCCCCCGGCAGAACCGATTACGTCCATTTGTAGTATATCGATGTCGCTCGTTGTCTGAATTTCCGCGGAGAAATATTGTGCCGGCGAAGAGTATAGCACAACCGGGTTCTCTCCAGCCCCGATTGAAATATGGTTAGCATCAATAGCAATCGGGATGTTTGAAATGCCGTTTACTGTCAAATCATCCCGTAAAAAGTTCGCCAGATAACTAAATCTGTCGTCTGGCTGTGTGGTGCCGGGCATATAAATGCGCCCGAGCCAGAAGCGAAGAACGTCAAGGCCGGATTCGGCGCAGGCGTGGGAGCGATTGGCCTTGCGCTGGTTATCGGCGAGCTGTAGATTCGTGCCGGACATCGTCGCCATTGAGACAGCCAGGGCGGAGAATATAAGTACGAATATCATAGATATGATAAGCGCAGCACCCTTTCGACAGACTATTTTTTTTATGAGTTTCATTTTTCCCCCCACCGGAAAACGCCCACTCAGGCAGCGTTTTAGCAACTTCTATTATGCCAATTAAACTATAAAATAATGTTTAGATAAAGGCAAAGGGGCCAGCCTAAATAATGTCAAAAGTATTTGATTGCCTTCTAATGTCCGATAATAACAGCTTGATACAGCTAAAGTGCCGCTATAAGGTATTCTCTTGTTCTGCGAAATATGAGCTGCGGGCGAAGGGCGAAGACATAACCCAGGGGAATCCCAGCGAAGCAGCTTTTTGTTGCCACCAGTCGAATTTAGCAGGTGTTACGTATTCGACGACTTCAAGCGAGTTTTTTGATGGTTTGAGATATTGGCCGATTGTGATTCTGTCACAGCCCACATTGCGCAAATCTTTCAGGACCTGTTCGACCTCGGCGTCGGTTTCTCCCAATCCGAGCATAATTGAGGATTTGGTCTGGATGCCATTATAGGTTTCTCCGGCTATTCTGAGCAGGTTTAAGGAGCGTTGATAGCTGCCGCCGACTCTGGCAATCGGATAGAGAGATGGTACTGTTTCGATATTGTGAGCGAATACGAAAGGTAAGGCATCGCGCAGAATTTTTAGGGCCCGGGACTGGCAGTTACGGAAGTCAGGGGTCAGTATTTCAAATTTTACCCCGTTAGAAATCTTCTCCCTTCTCGTCGTATTCTTATCGGTTTGTGAATTTCTAACGGGGTGAATATCCGGGCACTGCTGCCTTACTTCGTTAATGCAATCGCGGAAATGGCCGGCGCCGCCATCGGGCAAATCATCGCGGTTGACACTGGTAATCACCAGGTATTTGAGGCCCATTTGCTTTGCCATTTCAGCTATTCGGGCCGGCTCGGTGGGGTCCGGCGGGTCGGGTTTGCCCGACTCTACCGAGCAAAATTTGCAATTTCGGGTGCAGACATTGCCCAAAATCAAGACTGTAGCCGTGCCTCTTGACCAGCATTCGCCGCGATTGGGACAGTTTGCATTAGTGCATATTGTCTCCAGGCCCAGGGAGCTTAATACATTATCAGTGCGGTTGTAGCTCTCGCTGGTTGGTAAAGGCCTGCGCAGCCAAGGAGGCAGTTTACGTCGCACGTCACTCGCCGCTCGTCGCTCGTTCGAGGCGGAGAAATGGTTTATAAGCAATTGGGACAATTTTTGCTTTACCGAACTCATTGAGCAGCGTTTGCCGGTCTCTTTTAATATTGATGTTATTTCTACGCCGTCCAGGCCGCACGGTACTATATAATCGAAAATACTCAGGTCATTTTGAATGTTTATTGCCATACCGTGATAGGTTACAAATTTCGATACGCGTGCGCCGATAGACGCAATTTTTCTGTTATCGACCCATAAGCCGGGAAAGCCCTTTCGTCTCCGGCTCCTGACGCCCAATTGCTGGAGCAGCTCTGCGCCTATCGCTTCAAGCTCTCTGATATATTCGCTGATGCCGAGGCCAAGCTCCTGCAGATGCAAAATGGGATAAAAAACCAACTGGCCTGGATTGTGTGCTGTTGTGCCGCCGCCTCTGCGGATATCAATTACGTCGATTTGCTTCTGTGCCAAATATTCTCGGCTGGTCAGCAGTTTGTTGGCGCTTTGCCGGGCACCGAGAGTAATAACTGCCGGGTGCTCGGTGATTAGAACAGTATCTGGTATTTCACCCCGGCGTCTTTTTTCACGCAATTCGTGCTGCTGCTGCAGAACCTCCCGGTAGTCGGCAAGGCCGCAATCGCAAATGCGTAAAGGACGAATCTTTGTTTTTTGAGCTACAGATTTCACAGATTCAATTTTAACCGGGGATTGCTCGGATTGCACGGTTTATTTCACAGATAAACAAAAAGAGGCTTGCTCTCCCACTCTCTTTCAGTATAATATATTCTTGAATGATTTGGAGAAATAGGAATAGTTTCTGCTTAGCAGCCGGCTTTAAGGATATGAAAAAAATGAGCAGTAAAGTAAAAACTTCAGGTAAAGGTAGTCTCGGTTCCCTGGAAGAGAACCTGAAAAAGCTCAAGCCGTTGCTCAGTCGCAAATTCAAAGTCAAACGTCTTGGGATTTTCGGATCATCTGTCAGGAGGCAGGCTCGCAGGTCCAGTGATGTCGATGTTTTGGTGGAATTTCCCGGGAGCATAGACTTGCTGGATTTTGTGGCACTGGAAAGATATTTGGCAGAGCAGACGGGAGCTAAAATTGATCTGGTTTCCATAAAAGCGTTAAGACCGGAATTCAGAGGCACGATACTAAATGAGGTTATTTATATATGAAACGCGACTGCCGCGTTTATTTGAGAGATATTCTTCAATCCTTCCGTAATGCACAGGAATTTGTTGGAAGAATCTCTTATGAAAAATTTATAACTGATAAAAAGACCGTAAGTGCCGTTGTAAGAGAATTGGAAGTCGCAGGTGAGGCAGCCAAGCAGCTGCCTGCATCGGTCAGGAGAAAATATCCAGAGATTTCCCTGGTCGGATATGGCAGGTATGCGGGATAAACTGATACACTTTTATTTCGGCGTTGATATGGAAATAGTCTGGGAAACTGTCAAAGTACGTATCCCCAAGCTTAAGCCACTGATAGAAGATGTTCTCGAGGATATGGAACGACAGTGATTATATAGCCGGGTAGTAGGCCCTGCCCGCTGACAGTAAAATACGTGGTTTATTTCATAGGCAAAGAAAAAGGGCTGGATTGGCCAGCCCTTAATTTGTAAATTAAATCGACATGTCATTCCTGCGCAAGCAGGAATCCATTTCCCTTCGCTTTTACTCTTAATCTTTCTCTGTGCTCTCAGCGTTCTTTGCGGTTAATTCTTTCTTTTTGCCACTTATGCTTTTGGCGGATTGTGCAGGCTCAGGCCGAAGGCGTCTTCGGCAGCTTCCTTCAGCACTTCCGAGACGGTCGGATGCGGGAACATTGATTTCCAATTTCCAATTTCCAATTGCCGATTGCCAATTAGCAGGCCTGCTGCGGCAATCAGCTCGGTTGCTGTTGCGCCGACCATTGTAACGCCGATGATTTTGTTCGTTGCGTTGTCCTTTATAACCCTTATCTGGCCGACAGTTTCGTTGTGTGCGACGCTTCGGCCGTTCGCTTTGAAAAACGACTTTCCTACGGAGACATCAAGTCCCTCGTTTTTGCAAATTTGTTCGGTTTTGCCGACGGATGCGATTTCCGGGAATGTATAGACGGCACGCGGTATAAGCGAGTAGTCGGCTATTCTTTCATCGCCGCCTGTGGCGTTGATTGCCGCCACCTCGGCCTCGGCAAAGGCACCGTGAGCTAAAAAGGTTGTGCCCACGGCATCGCCGATTGCATAAACGCCAGAGATGTTGGTTTCCATTTTTTCGTTGACTGCAATTGCAGGGCCGGACATTTTTAGATTCAGGGCTTCGATGGTTTCTTTGTCAACAACCGGCCTTCGGCCAACCGAGACGAGTACCTTTTCGGCGTCGATTGCCTCGCCGTCTTCGAGAAGCACTTTTGCCATCCCGCCGGTTGTATCGACCGAATCGACTTTCCGGCTGGTCAGGGCATCAATGTCGAGTGTTTTGAATTCGCGCTCTATCAGTCGGCCGACCCATTCATCCTCCATAGGAATCAATCGGGAAAGGGCTTCTACGATGGTTACTTTCGTTCCTGCGGCGGCATACACACAGGCCAATTCACAGCCGATTGCTCCGCCGCCTACGATTACCATCGAGCCGGGTATCTGCTCCAGTGCCAGTGCCTCTTTACTGCTGATGACGGTCCGGCCATCAAACGGTACTTCGGGAATTTGAATCGGCTCCGAGCCGGTAGCGAGGATTATTTTGTCGGCCTGGATTTCCATTGGTGAATTATCCGTCTCAATTTTGATTTTTCCCGGCGCGGTAACGACGGCCCGGCCCTGCAATATTTTTACCTTGTGGCTCCGGATTAAGCCCGTCAGGCCTTTGCGAAAGGCGGTTACAATGGTGTCCTTTCTGGTCTGGATTTTCGGCCAATTAGGGGTAGCCAAGGAGACGTCAACTCCCATCAAAACTGCATGCTTTGTCAGGAGCAATGTGTGGGCCGATGCAAGCAGTGCCTTCGATGGGATACAGCCGCGATTCAAGCACGTGCCGCCGATAAGCTCTTTTTCGACTACTGCTACGGAAGCGCCTCTTTGTGCGCATCTGATAGCAACGGCGTAACCGCCCGGCCCGCTGCCAATTACTACAACATCAAAACTTTCTGCCATAATTCAAGCTCCTTTTTATCACTTCTTCGGTGCGAAAAGCTGAAACTCCCAGATGGTCGGGCCTTCGGTGGCGTCGAGGATGTTCAGCCGAACATAACGGGCGGTTACAAGCGGGAATTTTAGCTTTAGTTTCTGACCGATTGTCGTGCCTTGAGCGAAGATTCGCCACTGCTGGCCATTCCTATATTGCAGCTCGAATTGCTGCACGCGGTCGTAGGCCTCACTGACCGCCGCGCGGTTGAACGTCATCGGTTTGCCCAGGTCCACCTCCAGCCAGGCCTGCCTGGTGCCGTAGTCGGTGGCCCAGCGGGTGGAGGGGTCGTCGTCCACGGCTTTGTCGGCGCCGTGTGCGGCCATATTTCTGAAAACATTCGAGGCCTTGACTTTCTTTGCCACTGCCAGTGAGCCGGAGAGCAGAGCGCGTGGGGTGATTTTGTTCGCCGGGCCGTCGAGCTTGAGCACGATGATAGTGTCGAGCTCCCGGCGATGGGCCTTCGGGACGGAAATCTCGATGGCTTCTTCGGTCTGTTTGACGGTGGCAGCTCCGCCGGTAAGCACCGAGCTGGCAATAACTTTTTTAGGGATTGGCGGCAGCGTGATGGTGTTACTGTCCCAATTAAAAACGTGGATGTAAATGGTGCTGCCCTTGTGCGTGCTGGCGCCCCAGGAGCCGGTTTTGAATGGTCCGCCGCGTGTGCCGTAGATGCTCTGGCCGTATTTCTTTAGCCACTGGCCCATTTCGCGGAGCCGCTGAACCTGGCGTGGCTCGATTCGGCCATCGGGCATAGGGCCGACATTGAACAGCAAGTTGCCGTCACCGCCGACGACCCACACGAGTGTCTGGATGCACTGCTTGAGTGACTTCATCCGGTCATCTGGTTTCCAGGCCCACTGCCGACAGATTGTCATACAGGTTTCCCATGCGCGGTCGGTCTGGAATTTGCCGATTCTTTGCTCTGGTGTGTCGTGGTCGGCTGGGAGGCCTGCGCGGTTGTTGATGATGATGTGGGGCTGAAGCCGGCGAATCATCCTGAAAAGGTTTTCCGAGTCCCAGTCCTTTGCCGAGCCGCCCAGACTGTCGAACCACATAATGTCAAGGCGGCCATAGTTGGTGCACAGCTCGCGAATCTGGCCGTGGAGGAACTCGATGTAGCGGGGATGGTTCTCTGTGCGGTAGTCCGGGTGGTACCAATCGACGGGCGAGTAGTAGTAGCCGAGTTTCAATCCGGCCTTGTGACAGGCGTCGGCCAGCTCTTTGACCACGTCACGCTTGAACGGCGAGTTAGTGATTTTGTAGTCGGTCAGCTTGCTGTCGAACATCGAGAAGCCGTCGTGATGTTTTGATGTGAAGACGAGGTACTTCATACCGGCGTCTCTGGCAATCTGCACCCACTCGTCGGCGTTGAACTTGACGGGGTTGAACTGCTTATAGAGGTTGTCGTATTCTTCAGCGGGTATAGAGCCCCTCCCGCCGCGTCCTCGCCGCTCACCGCCGCGTGACCAGCCGATTTCGGTGCCCTTGAGACTGACCGGCCCCCAGTGAATAAACAGGCCGAATTTCATTTCGCGCCACCGCTGCATTTCCTGCTCGCCGGCCCGCAGATAATCTTTAGACTCTTTCAAGCCACTGGTTTTGATCTGCCTGGCACAAGAAACAGTAAGTTGACATACTATCAATGCCAGGCAGATTAAAAGTGAGTACTTAATCAATCTATCCTTCTCCATAGTTCCGGTCCTTTCCATTTAGAGAATACGGATTCGTTCGGAAACAATAATATAACAGAAAGTTGTAGGAAACGGAACTTATGGTTTGTTTTTTTGTGCGAAATCAGAAAGAAATCTTATACAAAAAGCGTTTTCTTTCAGGGATTCCCAATACAATACTGGAGAAACGTCCACAGTTAGTTCAATGTATCTATTTTTCAAAATTTTATTGTGATGCGATATTTTTCTGACAGCCAAGATTGTGGCGAAGAAACCTTTTGAAGGAGTGTGCAAGATTCTTTAGGGGTGTATACTTGATAACGGCTTTAGGAGCAACATTCCTGAGTGAATTTAATATTTCTGACCTTATTCTTCATAAAGCCAGCTATCTGAGAAAATGGCAACATCGATGAAGTCGACAAATCCGTTTCTGTCGAGGTCTTCAGGCAATAAATGCTTCTCAAGCCGCCAGCGACCAGCAAACAGAGCGAAATCTAGCAAGTTAACTATGTCGTTATTATTCAAATCAGCTATGTTGCCTGCGATTGATGAAGACATACTTGCTTCAGAGGTGCCGCCGAAAGCACCCATATTTATTCGTTTGCCGTGTGGCCATAATTCTGCTGTCCAATCCGAATTAGGGTCACCTGTGTCGATGCAGGGGCTATTCACATCATCCTGTACCCAACTTTGGCTATTTGCGTGCCAGCGGCCAGCTCGGGATTTCAGGTGATAGTCCCCACTGCCCGCGTCAACGAATAGAGGGTCGTCATCGATGTTTCCTTCCAGCCAGGTGACAGTAGAATCCAGCACAGCTCCATCTTGCACAATCGAAACGCCGTTCCTGCCACCTTCGATGTCGGAGAACTTGACCGTTACATGAGATCCAGCATCGTATTCGTCATCAAGCTGGTGACTATCGGTCACGCGTATGGATGTCTGGCAATCCCGCACAATACAGTTGATGAGCGTCGCAACCCCGCCACCTTTAGTCAGGTAATACGGGGAACCCGCCCTGCCCAGGTCAAAGAGTTTGATCCCCGGGCCATTAGTAATATGCGCGATCGTGTTGTTTATGAGCAGGGCCTGGCACGTGTTTTCCACTGCGATGCCAGCGTGGGCACAATTGTAGATTAAGTTGTTTATCATGACAGGAGAGCATCTGTCACGCAGAACAACGCAGTGGTCGTCGCTTCCTATGATTATGTTTCCGATAATGATGGCCGAACATTTGGTGGGGTTTATCATATCATCATGTTCAGGGTTCAAGAATAGGTTATTTAGTATAAGAGGAGGCGGAGTGCTCTCCCCCCACAAATCGACGTCGTCGTTGTCGCCGTGGTGATCCGTGAAGTAGCAGTCCTCAATCAATACATAGGAGAATCTCGTATGCACTCCCTGTCCGATTGAGAGAAACTGGCTGCCTATAATATCCGCTGATGCTTCTCCGGGGTAATCCGGATCATCCGATATGATAGCTAAGGCATCTCCCTGCCCACTCCCGCTATTGTCAGGAAGATTCTGGAAGATGCAGCCTTCGATATCGAGGTGGCTTGCCAATACAACCACGGCCTCGTGATAGTCCCTTGACCCCGGACCGTAGTAGTCCTGATGCTTGCCTTCACAATCGGCATACTCAATAATACAGTGCACAAGCCGGCTGTCTTCCGCCTCAATAAACATAAGCCGCTCCCATGTTGTCCCGGCGCCGTAATGCGTGAAGCGAATCGGCTCCGCTTCCGTCCCGTCGGCGAGCAGTTGCCCGTACACCTTGATACCCACTCCGCTTTTCATTTGAACCACAGTTCCCGGCTCAATATTCAAAACTATGCCAGACGGGACGATAACGGTATCTTCAAGAATGTGCGTTCCCGACCACGTGGTATCCTCGGTCAGCACTATATCCGACACCACTCGCAGGGCTGGTATGAGTGAAAAATCGCTGCTGCCATATGAGGTATTATGCCCCTCGATGGCCAGCACATTATTTCCATCGTTTAACAGAGCGCCCACGGTTCCCAGAGGGATTGTCTCCGGCGTCCCGGCCTCGTGAGAAGAAGCCGTCGTCTCGTAGGTAGCGGGACCGTCGGGCATGTGCCGACGTTTTATTTCGTCTCCTCCATTGAGATACGCAATAAAGCCATCGTCGTAATCGATAACGAGCTCCACAACCGCACAGGGATCCAATGAGGACAACGACACCGAGAACTCCTTTCGGATGTACACCGTAACGTAGTTATATCGCATGTCAACGAGCTCCGTGGCATCGTCGTTATCCCCGTAGCCGAAGCCACTGGGTCCTGTCTCCCAGTCCGAATCATTGAAGTCGGGTTCTTTCCAGGCATCAGCCGGCTCACTCGGCGGCGCTGTGCCCCGGAAGAATCTCCAGGTATCGCCTGGAGCGATAATTGTCATCGAGTAGACGCTGCTGTGAACGAGCACGAGCGCCAGAAGCGAAATGAGTACGAGCTTGACATTAACGAGCTTCATAAGAAACTCCTCCATAGAACTTAAGTTGACATTTCCCTTATAACAGTCTGGAAAATACGCCTGAAATCCTATATTACCAAATTCTTGCTCTCTTTACAAGATTTTTATGGGAAATCCGGGATTATACAACTACGGTCTGCAATTATTTGAGAATGGTTGTGTGGGCGGCGTCGAAGAATCTTAGGCCGCCGGTGTCGAGCTGGAGGATAAGGCCCCTTTCGGGGTCTATACCAATGCAATTGCCAGCGAATTTGGTGCCGTTAAAGATGAGCGCTACTCTGTGGTTTAGCTGGATGCTTAATTTACGCCACTGGTCCGTTACTTTGTTGCTGTTTTTTTCTGCCACTTCGAGCCAGTGGTCTAATGAGGTAAGCAATCTTTTTGCCAATGAGACCCGGTCGGCAATTGAGTGACTTTCGATGTCGATACTTGTCGCGATTGGTTGTAATTCGACAGGGAAGGAATCTTGTCTTTGATGGCAGTTTATTCCTATGCCAATGATGTAAGTATTGCCGTCGTTATCTATTTTCGATTCGAGCAGAATACCGGCCACCTTTTTGCCGTTTAGTATTATATCGTTTGGCCATTTGATTTTTGCTTCTGTGCCGCCGATTTTACCTAACCCATCGGCGACTGCTACGGCGCAGGTAAGCGAGAGCAACTCGGGGTTTAGTTTGCAATCAGTCAAAACAATTGAGCAGAGAATACAGTCTGCTCGGCCGCTGTGCCATTTTGTGCCAGCTCTGCCACGGCCGGCGGTTTGCTCTTCTGCGAAGATTGCCAGGCCGTCATTTTTTTTGTTTTTTGCGTATTCGGCAGCGATGTCGTTCGTGCTTGATGTAGAACTATAGACGAGGATTTTTCTGCCGATGCGTTTGGTTTTCAGATTTGCTTTTATCTTGTCAGGGTCGAGCTGGTCATCTTTCGGCATAGCTTTGGTTACCTGTCGAGTCCAATGTCAACGGCTCTTGCCGAATGAGTGATTGCGCCTACGGCGATTCTATCGATGCCGCATTGGGCAATAGCTGAAACGTTGCTCAACGTTATGTTGCCTGAGGCCTCGAGAAGGGGTTTTCTGTTTTTGCCGCGCATTTCGTTTCGCATGTCCACGGCGTGCTTTAGCTGCCATTGGCCCATATTGTCGAGCAGCACAATATCGATGCCTGGAATCTTTAACACGTAGTTGAGCTGGTGATCGACGTGGTCAACCTCGACAGCGATAAATTTGGCGCCTTTTATCTTCTTGGCTCGTTCGATTATTTTTTTTAGTTTTGGGTAGAAGTTTCTGCCTAATTGCGCCAGATGGTTATCTTTAATCAGGACGGCGTCGTACAATCCCAGTCGATGATTATATCCGCCGCCACAACGAACGGCGTATTTTTCGAGGATTCGCCAGCCGGGCATTGTCTTTCTCGTATCGTAAATCTTTGCTTTTGTCCCCTGAATGGCTCGCACGAATTTGCGCGTTGTCGTGGCTATTCCGCTGAGCCGCTGCAGGAAATTGAGCATAACGCGTTCGGCGCTTAGCGTGGAGCGCAAAGGGCCTTCGATTGTAGCAATTTTGCATCCGACGTAAGCCGACTGGCCGTCTTTTACGAGGACCCTTAGCTTGAGTCTTTCGTCGTAGATTTTGAGGATTTCTCTGGCGACATCCATTCCGCATACCACTATTTCCTCGCGTGATATGATATTCGATTTGGCCATAGTATCGTCTTTAAAGAGGAGCTCGCTGGTCATATCGCCCCGCCCGAGGTCTTCTTCAATGGCCATTCGGATCAGGGGACGTACTTTTGCAATGTTAAGTTTTTCCATCTTTTTTTTGCCTTTTACTTAGCCACAGATTTCACGGATTTTTGCCACAAAGGCACTAAGACTTAGCCATATTTGTTTCTTGAACTTTTATTTTTTTTGTGACTTCGTGTCTTCGTGGCTAATTTTTTTGCTTTCTTTTTACTTGACTCTATGAGAACAAATTCCGGCAGCTCTTTTAACTCGCGCAATTGGTCCCGCAGAAAAGCCGCCCGCTCGAAATCAAGATTCTGGGCTGCTTCAAGCATTTCTTTTTCAATCTGCGAAGCCAGCTCAACCTTTTCATATTCGCCGCTGTCAAACCGAACCGCCTGGCGGGCAATCTGCCTTGCTTTTATCTGCTCGGTTAAACTTTTGCGGACTTCCTTTTTTATCGTTTCGGGTGTGATATTGTGTTCTTTATTGTATTTTAACTGAATTTTACGGCGTCTGTTCGTTTCGTCAATAGCTTTTTGCATCGATTCGGTAACTTTATCGGCGTAGAAAAAGACGGTGGCGTTGATATTTCTTGCAGTTCTGCCGATTGTTTGTATCAGCGAAGTCTGACTTCTCAGAAATCCTTCCTTGTCTGCGTCAAGGATGGCGACTGCTGAGACTTCCGGCAAATCCAGGCCTTCTCGCAGCAGGTTTATTCCCACCAGAACATCGAATTCGCCGTTGCGTAAATCGCGGAGTATCTCAATTCTTTCGAGGGTGTTGATTTCACTGTGCAGGTAACGGCATCTAAAACCCTTCTTTGTAATGTAACCTGCCAGCTCTTCCGCCAGCCGTTTTGTCAAGGTTGTAACAAGCATTCGTTCCTTGGCTTTGACTCGTTTTTCGATTTCACCCATTAGATGCGGAATTTGATTTCCGGCCGGATGTATGAAGATTTCAGGGTCAATCAGTCCGGTCGGCCTGATGATTTGCTCCACAACCTCATTATCACATTTTTCAAGCTCGAACGGCCCGGGCGTAGCAGAGACGAAAATGACGTTGGCCCAGTTTTCCTGAAACTCTTCGAAGCACAGGGGCCTGTTGTCCAGCGCGCTTGGCAGCCTGAAGCCGTGTTCGACCAAGACTTCTTTTCTGCTTCTGTCACCGGCCCACATCGCCCGCAGTTGCGGAATCGTAACGTGGGATTCGTCGATAAATAAAAGAAAGTCTTTGGGGAAATAATCAATCAGTGTATAAGGTCTGGCTCCGGGCGGCAACCCCGATAGGTGCCTGGCGTAATTCTCAATCCCGCTGCAATAGCCAATCTCCTGCATCATTTCAATATCGTACATCGTTCTGGCCTGCAGTCGCTGAGCTTCCAGTAGTTTGCCTTCCTGTCGGAGTTCTTGCAATCGCTGCTTCAGCTCTGCTTTTATGTTTTCTATGGCGGAGCCGATTCTGTCGCCGGGCATAATGTAGTGCTCGGCCGGATATATAAAAACCTGTTCTTCAACGGCTAAGGTTTCTGCGGATATGGGATTTATGTAGCTTATCTTTTCTATTTCATCACCGAAAAATTCAAAGCGTATTGCAAAAGATTCGTAAGAAGGATACAGCTCAACCACATCGCCACGAACTCTGAATGTCCCCCTCTGGAAGTCGAAGTCGTTTCTGGTGTACTGGATGTCAGCCAATCTGCCGAGCAGGTCATTTCTCTCTAAAAGCTCGCCGGTCCGGACGACTACTACAGAAGCCTTATAATCTTCCGGCGAACCGAGCCCGAAAATACAGGAGACGGATGCAACAATAACACAATCGTCTCTCGTTGAGAGACTGGTAGTGGTGGAAAGGCGGAGCCGGTCGAGGTCGGCGTTTTTCGAGGCGTCCTTTTCTATGTATATGTCCCGCTGCGGAATGTAGGCTTCGGGCTGGTAATAATCGTAATAGCTGACAAAATATTCGACGGCGTTTTCCGGAAACAGCTCATTGAATTCCTCATAGAGCTGAGCGGCTAATGTCTTGTTGTGGGATATAACAAGGGTCGGTCGGCTGGATTGAGCGATGACGTTTGCCATTGTGAATGTTTTTCCGCTGCCGGTAACGCCCATCAGGGTCTGGAATCGCTTGTTTGCGCGCAGGGCTTTTACAAGCCGGTCTATGGCTTCGGGCTGGTCACCGGCGGGATTAAAGTCTTTATTGAGTTTGAATTTTCCCATCTTTAATCACGGATTTCACAGACTATACTGCACGTTTTATGTTTTTTGCTTTTATTTAATCTGTGTCAATCTGTGATTTATTTTACGCTCAAATAAGGCAAAACTCAAGAAAAAGAACTGTACATAAAAACGGTGTATGGGTTTGATATACAGGGTTTTTGCAAATATGTTTTTTGTGTTGAACTGCCGTATTCGGGTGGGTAAAATAGATTTAAGTAATTTGTGAAGTGTTACCGATGAAAATGCTCGAAAGTGCAAAACTGATGGAGAGGGAGCGAAATTCGATACTTGAAGCTTCCCGGACTCTCAAGTCGGATTTGCCTGTAACGCGGGTGATACTGTTCGGCTCTAAAGCTCGTGGTACAGGTGAGCCTGATTCAGACATTGACCTTCTTGTACTGACATCCTGTCCGGTTACCGCCAAGTTGCGGGAAGCCATCTCCGACCGATTAGCCGGCATCAATCTTCGAAATGATGTTGCGCTGGCATCAGTTGTGGTATCCGAACAGGACTGGTCAAGTGGACTAATTCGCTATATGCTGATTCACAGGGAAGTTGAAAGAGACGGATGTGAAATATGAATGAGGGTGACGTTTTTGTCATTCTGAGCGCCAGCGAAGAACCCGGGCAGCGAAGATGAGATTCTTCACTTCGCTGCGCTCCGTTCAGAATGACAAGGGGTGCGGTCTTATTGACACTGGATGAGCTCACGAAAAGTTATCTATCACACAAGCAATCATTTTCGAGATGGATGTAAGCATAACATGCACACCGGGAGAATGATGGTGCTGTAAAAAAAATGCTCTTTGCGGCTTTGATGTTTTTTACTGTTAAAACAAATTGCATGGGACAGAGGCGAGCGTACAACTACTGGTATCTTCATCTGACCCTGTCGGGATATACGACGGCGGCGATGAGTGCGGGGCCGTATCGCTGCCAGAGGCGCTCGGAATTGAGCCTATCGGCGATGTAGGGTAGTTCGAGGGTTATGGTAGGAATTCTTAGAGTAACTCCTGCGTATGACCCCAGCGAGCCGGGCTTTGGGCCCAGCTCTATCAGAGGCAAATTACAATGTTGGGCCATTCGGCTGGCCAGGGCGAGGGCGGGGCCGTCGTAGTCGATGCAGGCCAGCGGCTGGTGAATGCTGACAATACGGTCAGGAGTGTATTGCCGGATGAGTCGGTCAATGACGCGGGCCTCCGGCTCGGAAAGTGCGGTGCGTCCGAACCGTTTGCTGTTAAGACGATTGGCTGTTGAGAAGTTGCGGTTCAGGTCCACGCCGCGGGCGTTAGAGCGGGTGTTGTGAGCGACGCCGTTCGGATTCGCCACCGGCAGAAGCACGACTTTACGTCCCTGTAACAATTGTGGGTGCTGTTGGAGATACCTGACCAGCCGGTGGACAAGTGGTATTCCGGCCGGCTCGCTGCCATGTATTGCCGCCAGGATGAAAGTGACATCCTGTCCTTCACCGAGCACGGTGCATATAATCGGGCGGTTCTCGATGGATGTACCGACAATATAGTGATGTTCAAGAGGCACAGTTACTGAGGGGGGCGGCGGGACGTCAACTATCACAGGGTAATCCACGGGCTGGTAGCAGCCGGCAAGGACCAGGGCAGCAAACAGAACACAAACCGTCGAGATAATAGACCGGTTCCTGTTCATATCAGATGTCCCTTCAGGAGTTTGTCCTTTGTCAACAAAATGCGAATACGCCAGGATTATAAACTGTTCTTGCTGAGGTTAAAGGCAAAAAAGGGTGCGGACGGCTAAGAGTTGAGATTCTTCGCTTAGAATGACAGCGAGAGAGGTGACAGAAAGGGTTTCTGAAATCTTGACATAGCCGTCTCAAACTGGGACAATCGCTGCTCGGCTGAACGTAAGTGTAAAGTTGCGGTTATTTGGTTTTGAGGATTTGGGCTAATGAAACAAGGGGTTGATTTTGATATTGTCGTGATAGGCGGTGGGATTGTCGGTCTGGCCTCGGCCTACAAGATTCAATTGCATCATCCTGACACCTCAATTGCTGTTCTGGAAAAAGAAGAACAATTGGCGGCTCATCAGACCGGTCATAATTCCGGCGTTATTCATTCAGGGCTGTACTATAAGCCCGGCTCAAACAAAGCAAAAACCTGCGCCAGGGGACGTCAAGAACTTATAGCTTTCGCCAGAGAACATAAGATTCCTTACGAGATTTGCGGGAAAATAATTGTTGCAACTGAAGAAAAAGAGCTGGCTAACCTCGAGCAGATTTTCCGCAACGGGTTGGAGAACGAGATAGAAGGCATTGAAAAGATTGGGCCGAACGAAATAAAGGAAGCAGAGCCATTTTGCTGCGGTATCGCAGGCATACGGGTGCCCTGCACGGGGATTATCGATTTCACTGAAGTTGCAAAGAAGTTGGGCAAGTTGATAGAGGCGGAATCGCAGGGCAATAAAGTTTTGACTTCGCACAAAGTATTAGGTTTTGAAAAGCACGATTCTTTTACCAAGGTCGTTACGAATCAAGGGACTTTTACCGCCAGGTACATTATCAACTGTGCGGGACTTCACTGCGACAGGATAGCGAAACTGGATGGGGTTGAGGCCGGTATGAAAATAGTTCCCTTCCGTGGGGATTATTATGAGCTGACAGAGGAGGCGAGAGAAAAGGTTAAGAGTTTGATTTATCCGGTTCCGGACCCGGCTTTCCCCTTTCTCGGCGTTCATTTTACCCGTAAGATTGATGGGTCAGTCGAGTGCGGCCCAAACGCGGTTTTCTCATTCAAGAGGGAAGGTTATCGCAAAACCGATTTTAGTGTGAGAGATTGCTGGGATTCGCTGTCTTATTTGGGGACGTGGAAGATGTTTCTCCGCCATTGGAAATATGGCCTGGACGAGTACACAAGGGCCTTTTGCAAGAAACTATTCCTTCGGCAATTACAACGGCTTATTCCTTCGCTCGAGCCCGAGGACATAAAGCCCGGAAATGCCGGTGTTCGTGCTCAGGCGGTTGGGCGGGACGGTGAGCCGATTGATGATTTTAGAATAGAAAGACGGGAAAATTCCATTCACGTCTTGAATGCACCGTCACCGGCTGCAACCGCATCTCTGGCCATCGGCGACTATGTAAACCAAATAGCTACGGAATTCTTTAAGCTCAAAGATTAGATTTCAAATTGAACCGACTCGGTTGATAAATGAGTAAATACCGAACAGATAGCTTGTTCGCATCGGAAGAGGTCGAGGAGCCGATTTGCAGTCATATTGTTCGTGTGGCGTTTGAATCGGCGGTGGATACGGAGTTCGATTACCTTGTGCCGGATGAGTTCTGGCCGATTGAGGTGGGGCAGAGGGTAGAAGTGCCGTTCGGCAGAAAAAATAAACTTGAAAAAGGCTTTTGCGTAGAAGCCGATGTCCCTTTCGAAAAGTCTTTTACCGCTGGCGGCAGGGAACGTAAGCTAAAAAAAATCGTCGAGGTAATTGATAAAGAGCCGTTGTTGGATGCCAAACTGATGGAGTTGGCCTGGTGGATTAGCAGTTACTATGTCTGTCCGCTTGGTCAAGTTTTGGCGGCAATGGTGCCGCGGGCCGTGAAAAAAGGGGCAGGGGCCAGAACGGTAAAATATGTCTATCTTGCAATTTGCGCCGAGGATATTGGCGAGACCATCGGGCAGTTGAGGGGCAAAAAGCAAAAGCAAATTGTTAAATTCCTGAAGGAAGGAGAAGCTTTCCATTCGGACTCAGCTCTGGAGTTGCAGGGGGTTCTGGAAGCGGTCGGCTGCACGAGCGCGCCCATAGAAAAACTTGCGGAAAAAGGAATTATTAAAATAGCTCAGAAAATAATTTTGAAGTCTTTGCCCGCGATTCCAAAGGGGATGTCACTAAAAACAGAGAAGGTGGTGCTCAACGAGGACCAGCGAAAGGCATTAGCTCATATAAAAGCCGGGATAGATTCGGAGAGATTTAGCGTTACGCTTTTGCACGGCGTTACCGATAGCGGCAAAACCGAACTTTATATAAGAGCTGTCGAAGCGGTTTTACAAAAAGGCAAAAGTGCCATCGTGCTGCTTCCTGAAATTGCTCTTACGGCCCAAACGGTTCAGCGGTTCAGCTCAAGGTTTGAAAAGATAGCTGTAATGCATTCGGGATTGACCGCTGCTCAGCGAAATGTGCAGTGGCAAAAAATAAAGTCGGGTGATGCTGACGTAGTTATCGGCGCTCGCTCGGCGGTCTTTGCCCCGCTGGCCAGGCCCGGGCTTATCGTTGTTGACGAAGAGCACGAGCCGAGCTACAAGCAGGATACCGCGCCGCGGTATAACGGCAGAGACGTGGCAATAAAACGGGCGCAACTGACAAATGCACATTGTATTTTAGGCAGCGCTACGCCGTCGTTAGAGACATTGTTTAATTGCCGCAGTAAAAAACATTTTAACGTAGTGCATCTGCCAAAAAGGGTGATGGACTTGTCCTTTCCCGAAATGAAACTGGTCGATTTGCGAGAGGGATATTTTACGCAGAATGGTGTTAATTTGATAAGCGAGCCGTTGGCTGAGCGTCTGAAAGAGACCATCGCAAAAAAGGAGCAGACGATTTTGCTTTTGAACAGACGCGGGTACAGTAATTTCGTATTCTGCCCATCCTGCAAACATACCCTGCACTGCCGCAACTGCGATGTAACGCTAACCTTTCACAAATCAAAGACCGCAGGCTACGACCGGATGCGAACGGTTACGGGAAAGCATATAAATTATGGTTATGCGGTATGTCATTATTGTTTAGCACAGACGCTTGTTCCTGAAAAATGTCCGTTGTGCGGTAAAGGTATGGCTATGATAGGGCTTGGCTCGCAACGGCTCGAAGAGGAGCTGGCCAAGAAGTTTCCCCAGGCCCGTGTTTCAAGGATTGACAGCGATTCTATGGCAAGCAGAGACTATTACCGGCTTCTAAAAGACTTTAGCGACGGTCGCATCGACATATTAGCCGGCACGCAGATGCTGGCCAAGGGCCTGCATTTTCCAAACGTAACGTTGGTCGGCGTTATTAGTGCTGATACTTGCCTTTATCTCCCGGATTTCCGAGCAAACGAGCGTACCTTTCAATTGATTTCTCACGTGGCTGGTCGGGCAGGGCGCTCCGTGAAGAAAGGCATGGTTTTCGTTCAAACATTTTTACCGAATCAGCCGGCCATACAGTTTGCTCTCAGCGGAGATTTTGTCGGTTTTGTCGAAGAGGAATTAAAGCATCGCAAGGCCTGCAATTTGCCGCCGTTTTGGCGACTGGCGGCTATCGTTATGAGGGACAGAAATTTTGATAAACTTGATGCTGCCTGCAAGACGATGCGTGAAAGAATCGACTATATTGTCGAGCGTGATAATCTGGCGATGGTCGTTCGGGGGCCTATGCCGGCGGTGATAAGTCGAATACAGCGTTTTCACAGGATGCAGATAATTATCCAGGCCCCCGAAGCGGCAATTGTGCAACAGTTATTTAGCAGTCTGCGGGTGGGGCGGCCTGTTCGCCCGGCGGTAAAGGTTGCTATAGATATAGACCCTGTCAATTTATTGTAGCTTGCAATCGTGGAGCTGATGTGCTATGCTCAAGTTTCTGATTTATCGGGGAGTAGCTCAGTTTGGCCAGAGCGCTGCGTTCGGGACGCAGAGGTCGCAGGTTCAAATCCTGTCTCCCCGAGTGAAGTAACTGCCTTGTATTAGGGTGTATGTTAAGTTTGCGGGTAGAGAAAAGCTCTCCGGAGCACGATGCTCGAATATTACCGCGAGATTCAGAAAATGGCCCGCTATTATGTGTTCCGGTTCGACGGTGGCGATTCGATTTACCCACCGGAGGCCGTCGGAATCTCACAACGTTATTAAAAGAACGCTGCTTGCCTGTTCTGATTTTGGCTACACCCTCCAAAACCTGTCAGTTTGAGTAAGAAAAGCGTTGACTCGACAATCTTATATGTGTTAGAATGAATATGGCTGATTTGCAGAATTTTGCTTTTTAAGGCCCATAGGTTACAGGGACTTTAGGAAGATAGAATATGTTCAGGTTTATGAAAAT